>SLQX01000147.1 GCA_007131245.1 Bacteroidales bacterium | reverse complement strand
AGGCTGCCTTCACTGATTTTGCGGGTACGTTTGATGAAGTTGCCCCGGTTGATGGTGATGACCCAAAACTCTTCATAATTGTTATCGCTTAATATGGGGTGCATCAACTCAAAAGCGTCTCGGCTGGAAGTGATTTTCTTTTTACCCAGGCTTTCTTTCCACCGGCGGCGGCGTCCCAGCTCCAGGGCGGCTACGATGTTGATGGCCTTGGCCTGACCCATCCCTTTAAACTTTGTTAAATCAGTGATGGATAATCGCGACAACTCTGTGATAGAATGAGTGACCGAAGCAAAGATATTGCGCGACAGGTCTACTGCTGAGATCTTCCGTGTTCCCGAACCAATAAGTATGGCCAGAAGTTCATAGTCGGAGAGAGCTGCAGGGCCTTTTTCCAACAATTTTTCGCGGGGTCGGTCTTCCTCTGCCCAGGATTTGATCCCTTTCAGCAGAGAATCTTCGTTTTGCGTGTCTTTTTCCATACCCATTTGTTAGATTACTCCCTTAAGAAGTTTGTTCTTCATATTAAATATACAGAAAAATGGGCAATAAAAAAAGGCTTTCCAAATTTGAAAAGCCTTTTGTGGTGGAGTAGCCCGTAGGGGAATCGAACCCCTGCTACCAGGATGAAAACCTGGCGTCCTAACCCCTAGACGAACGGGCCATTATTTTTTTGCAGTGCAAAAATAGATAATTTTTTATTACTGCAAATATTTTTTAAAAAAAACCAGCAAAAACTACAACTGGTTTATATGACGCATCAGTTTTGACTTTAGGTTGGATGCCTTGTTTTTGTGAATAATTGATTTTTTGGCCAGCTTATCCACCAATGCCACAACCTTGGGAAGTTTTTCCTGTGCTTCACCCTTATCGGTGGTGGCACGAAGTTTTTTTACCGCATTGCGGGTCGTTCTTGCATAATAGCGGTTGTGCAATCTTTTGGTATTGCTTGACCTGCTCCTTTTTAATGCTGACTTATGGTTGGCCATGATACTCGTTGATTTCTAAGTTACTATTTTGTTCTATAAATTTTTTAAAATGCTGTAGCCCGTAGGGGAATCGAACCCCTGCTACCAGGATGAAAACCTGGCGTCCTAACCCCTAGACGAACGGGCCTTGTTTTAAAAGGAGTGCAAATGTAAAACTATTTTTATTACCGGCAAAAATATTTGACAAATAATTTTGGGAAAAGCATTTCTGTTATGTTGTTCCTTCCTGTTATATAAGGGGTTTGAAAAGTTTAGTGCAGCTTTCATTGCAAGGGTCATCAACACTTAAACTGCATTCTAAACCAAGATGTGAATATCTTTTGCTCCATTTTGGCAGCTAAATTACACATTAATAGTATATCCCTTTTTTTTAATCCGAAAAAACCTGTTGCCAAAGAATTTAAACAAAAATTTTACTTTATGTAAATTCAAATTTTTAAATTTGCAAATATGTTATACAGGTATTTGACAGAGGTATTGGAGTTGGTAAAAATTTAAAAAAATGAAACCCGCGTCAATATTGCACGTAAATAATGTAAATAAGAAATAATTTTTTTATATATTTGTGCTGCATTTTAAAGTTTAGTAACTCATTAGGAAATAATTCATTAATACCATTTTAACTAATAAAAATTGAAACTCAAACAACAACAGAGATTATTCAAACATAAACTGAAAACTATGAAGAACGTAAAACTTTTAGCCGTTCTGCTTTTAACGGCAGCTTTTTTAGGTAGTTGTGGACTCAACAAAATGATCCGGGATTACGGAGAAGGGGTAACCTATACGCCCGAAGTGAATCCCCTGGAAAACCATGGTGGAGAGATAGCCGTTGAGGTGAACGGCAGGGTAAGTGAAAAATATTTTCACAACCGTGCAAAAGTAGAAATTACCCCGGTACTTCAATACGAAGGCGGTGAGACAGAACTTTCCACCGTATATCTGCGTGGTGAAAAGACATCCGGAGAAGGCATTGTAATCAATAGAGGTGCCCCCTCCAATTTCAGTATTACTGATGTTGTGGCATATGAAGAAGGAATGGAAGCCTCAGAACTTCTTGTAAGAGCCAATGTATACCGCGAGGGTAGTGAAGATGATGTTACTGAGCTCGAAGAGAGAAAAGTTGCTGATGGTGTTATAATGACGGCACAGCACATGGAAAAAGACCATGATCTGGAAATCGCACCCCACGGCTATGAAAAAGAGACACTGGTTAGCAAATCAGCAGATATTTTCTTTGCTTATATGAGGCACAATGTAAACTGGAGACTTGACCTGAACCAGGACGATGAGGCCAAGGAAAGAATTGAGGCCCTTCGCGATTTTCTGAAGTTGGGTTGGGAGCTCAAATCTGTGGAAGTTAACGCATGGGCTTCTCCCGAAGGTGAAATTGCTTACAACGAAACCCTTTCTGAAAACCGTGCCAGCTCTACTGAAAAGTATCTAAAAGATCTTTTTGAAAAAGTAGAAGAAGAAATGGAAGAAGGAGAAGAAATTGAAAAGCCTGAGTTTGATGTGAATGCTATGGGCGAAGATTTTGACGGCTTCATGACCGTTCTCAACGCTTCTGACCTTCCTGACAAGCAGGTGATTTCAAACGTGATCAATTCACAGCTTGCACCCGCCGAAAGGGAGCAAAGAATCAAAGACATGACCGTTATTTATGAGGAAATTGAGAAGCTTCTCGAGCCTCTGCGTCGTGGTGAGATTGTTGTCACAGCTTACGAACCCAAGAAAACCGATGAAGAGATTGCCAGCCTTTCAACCAGTAATCCTTCAGAACTTGACGTGAAAGAATTACTGTATGCTGCTACACTTACTGAAGACCTGCAAACCAAACTTGCTATTTATCAATCTGCACAGGAGTTGTTCCCTCAGGACTACAGAGGTTTTAACAATGCCGCTTATGTAAACCTTGAAATGGGTAATGTGGATGAAGCTGCTGCAGACCTTGAAAAAGCCAACCAACTGGCTCCCAACAACGGGCATGTTCTTAACAACCTTGGTGTTGTTGCTGTTTGGGAAGGTGACCTGGAAAATGCACAATCTTATTTCGAAGCTGCCCAGGGAGAAGGAGTACGCGTTGATTATAACATTGGTACCCTGATGATCCTTGAAGGAGACTACCAGGCAGCTCTTACTTCATTTGCAGGACGCACCTGCACCCACAATGTTGCTTTGGCGCAACTTATGGCCGGAAATGAAGCAGGCGCAATGACCAACCTTGAATGTGCAGGCGAATCTGCCAAGGTTTCTTACCTGATGGCTGTTATAGGCGCACACAGGGATAATGCAACAATGGTTTATGAAAACCTCAGAACCGCTGTTGAACTTGACCCCGCAATGAAGGAAAGAGCGCAAGAAGACCGTGAATTCATCGAGTACTTCCCCAATGCCGAATTCCAGGAAATTGTCAGGTAATTACCCTGTAACATAATAGAAAAGCCATTTATGACTCATTTAGAGCATAAATGGCTTTTTTTATGCTTGAATATAAGGGTTTTATGTTTTGTTTTAGTAACTTTATGGCTTTAAAAACAAGCTCATACATCAATTAATAAACAATATTAAGCTTAAAATTTTCATTTTCAATTCTCATGCGATTTAAAATTGATTTTTCGTTAGCAGGTGAACCCCCGTATTCCCTGCCTGTAAATTATCAAAGTGAGTTTGCCACATGGGTTTATAAAATGCTACACTACCAAAGTGATGACTTTACCCGGTGGCTCAAAAAAAAGAACTATCTGGACGATTCCGGTCAGTACCGATTATTTACCTTCTCAGAACTTAATTTTCCTGCTTTCAGCCACAACAAAGAACGCCTGATTATTGAGACCAACCAGGCAAGTATTATTCTCTCGTTTTATGCCGATGCCGATATCGAACCTTTCGTTTATAAAGTCTTTGAAGGGCAGGAGTTTAAACTGGGTGATAAGGGCGGAAAAGTTGCTTTTTATGTTGAAAAGTTGCATAAGATTGACCAACCTGATTTTGAAAAAAGTAAAAGTGTCGTTTTTTCCTGCCTTTCGCCCATGTTAATGGCCGAACCCGGTAAAAACGATGGACCTTATGCAACCCCTGACCACAAGGAATTTGATAAAATATTTT
>SLQX01000111.1 GCA_007131245.1 Bacteroidales bacterium | reverse complement strand
TGAAAGAAACCCGAAACAAAAATATCACCATCCATTACAACACAGAGATTGTGGATTACAAATCAGACAAAGTAAAAATTTCATCCCTGGTAGATCAAAATGGTAACGAATGGGATGCAGATGTCTTTCTCATCAACAGTGATGCCGCTTTTTTCCGGCACAAGGTGTTTAACAGGCCTAAGTTTAGGGAAGAAAAGCTGGATAAGATGCAATGGACACTTGCTCCCCTGACACTTTACCTGGGGATTGACACCAAACTGGATGACATTCCCCTGCACAATTACTTTTTGGGCAACAATTTTGAGGAGTATTCCAAAAAAGTGTTTAAAAACTCCGTAACTTTCGAGAAACCCTATTATTATGTAAATGTGGTTTCGCGAAGCGATCCCGGCAGTGCCCCCCAGGGGATGGAGAGCCTGTTTGTGCTTTGCCCGGTGCCTGACCTGCGCTTTAAACCAAACTGGAGTGATAAAGAAGAAATAACCTATAATATCATAACCGATCTGTCGGAAAGGATGGGTGTTGACCTGCATAAACACATCGTTTCCCAAACCGTTTTGACCCCTGAAGACTGGGCTGAAAAGTTCAACCTTTATAAAGGAAGCGGCCTGGGGCTGGGGCATAATCTTAAGCAAATCGGAGGTTTCCGGCCGAAAAATTATGATGAAAAATGGCCCAACGTATATTACACAGGCGCCAGCACCCTGCCAGGTACCGGGTTACCCATGGCAGTTATCAGCTCTAAACTTGTTGTGGAACGAATAAATAAAAAACATGGATTTTTACACAAATAATGCATTAAAATGTAGTAAAACCACCACCAACAACTATTCAACATCATTTAGCATGGGTGTTTGGATGCTGAAAAAGGAGTACCGCGATGCCATCTATGCCATCTATGGGTTTGTGCGTTTTGCTGATGAAATTGTGGACACTTTTCATGACAAGGACCAGAAAACCCTGCTGGAGCATTTCACCAAAGACACCTACGAAGCCATCGAGCATCAGTTCAGCACCAATCCGGTTCTGCATAGCTTTCAATGGGCGGTAAACACTTACGGCATTGAGCATGAACACATCGATGCTTTCCTCTACAGCATGGAGCTCGACCTCTACAAAAACCGTTATACCAGAGAGGAATACCAGCGCTACATCTACGGCTCGGCCGAAGTAGTGGGATTGATGTGCCTGAAGGTTTTTTACCATAATGAAGAAGAGAAATACCAACAACTTATTTTTCCGGCACGTAAGCTGGGGGAAGCGTTTCAGAAAGTAAATTTTCTTCGGGATATGCTTTCGGATTATCATGACCGGGGAAGGGTGTATTTCCCGGAAGTGGACTTTGAACGGTTTGATCCCCAAATGAAACGGGATATTGAAAAAGAAATTGATGAAGACTTCCAGCAGGCCTACGACGGGATCAAAAATCTGCGCAAGGACGTACGCCTGGGGGTTTACCTGGCATACAGCTATTATCTCAAGCTCCTCCACAAAATCAGACAAGCCCCTCATGATGCTTTGCTGGAAAAGCGTTTCCGCATCTCTAATCGCAAAAAGATTTTGCTCTTGATGAAATGCTATATGCAAAATCAGCTGAATACGGTATAAAATTTTACCAAAACATCATTGCAGGAAGGAATGGGCTAAATCCTGGCTCCGCCTTTTGCGGAATAACGTGCATGGATGAACTTAATCACCCCCCCTTTTTGAGCGACCGGTGCTCAGGGCAGATTCAAACCTGACCACCTGGCTGAAAACCGTTCTCTAACTCACTGGTACCGGGATAAAATTCAAAAGGGATCTGTAACTTACAACACTATCTTTGTACATGAAATGGTTCAAAAAAAAAACAAGTATGCATCTGTGGAACGTGGACAGGAAGTTTACAGTAACGTAAATTACTTTGATTTAACAAAACAAACACAACATCACAGGCAGACAACCTGAAAGGTTCTCTTTTCATGATTATTCAAAAAGAAACAGGATGACTGACAAACAAAAAGGTACGAATGCAGCCGTTATAGGTGCTGGCATAGCCGGTTTAGGGAGTGCTCTGCGCCTGGCTGCCAGGGGGATTGATACCACAGTTTTTGAGCAGGGGCCAACCCCCGGGGGAAAAATAGCGCAGCTGCACCATAAAGGTTTTCGGTTTGATACCGGTCCCTCTCTTTTCACCCTTCCCGATATGGTGAATGAGTTGTTTGAGCTTTTTGATGAAAACCCCAGGGAGCATTTTCCATACAAACGCCTGCCCATCTCCTGTAAATACTTTTGGGACGACGGAACCATTATCAACGCCTGGCAGGACACAGAAAAGTTTGCCGGGGAGATAGAAGAAGTAACCGGCGTGAACGGCCAACACATATACTCCTTTTTGGAAAAAAGCCGCCGCCTTTACGAGATCACAGCCGATGTATTTATGTTCAGCTCATTGCACAAGCCGGGCAACTACTTCAAGCCAACTTTCCGTCGCTCTTACCTTTATATGAATGAGCTGGATGCTTTCACATCCATGCACCAACGCAACAAGCGATGGTTTTCACACCCTAAGGTGATACAGTTATTTGACCGTTACGCCACTTATAATGGTTCAAGCCCCTACCTGGCTCCTGCCACCCTCAACATTATTGCCCACCTGGAGCACAACACCGGCGCCTATTTTCCCAACAAGGGGATGTACAGCATCGTGGAATCCCTGTACCAACTGGCCCTGCGACAAGGGGTGCAGTTTCAATTCAATACACCGGTACAAGAAATCATTCTTGAGAAAAAAAGGGCCACCGCCCTGCAGGTGAACAACGAAACCCTCCCCTTTGATCACATCATAAGCAACATGGATGTATGGAACCTATACCGCAAACTGTTGCCAGATGAAAAACCGCCGGCACAACTCTCCAAAAGCCAGCGTTCCTCCTCAGCCCTGATTTTTTACTGGGGCATTGACACCACTTTTTCGCAACTGGAGATGCACAATATCCTTTTTGCCAATGATTACAAGCAGGAGTTCGATCATCTGTTTGGGTCCAAAACCATCACCCCCGATCCCACCGTATACATCTTCATCAGCTCAAAGGTTGTGGAGGGTGACGCACCCGAAGGACAGGAAAACTGGTATGTGATGATCAATGTGCCCGAAAACACCGGCCAGGACTGGGATGAAATGGTGCAAGAGGCACGCAGGCACATCATAGCACGCATCAACAAGGTACTGGAAACAAACATTGAGCAATACATCCTCTTTGAGCATATGGCTGACCCGCGAACCATCGAGAGCCAAACAGCTTCTGCAGGGGGTGCCCTTTATGGCAGCAGCTCCAACAACCCTTTTGCGGCTTTTTTGCGCCACCCCAACTTCAAAAGGAAGTACAAAAACTTGTTTTTCACCGGCGGCAGTGTTCATCCGGGAGGAGGTATCCCACTGTGCCTGGCCTCGGCAAAAATTGTGGAAGAGGAAATAAAAGACGGTTAGCGACTTAAGCCTGGGAGAAGTCTGACTCACCAAACATACAACAAGAACCATCCACAGAGGTTGTATTTATCACAATTTTTTTGAAAAATCCCGCTACCCACTGGTTAAACTGCACCTGAATCCAGGGCACGAATCCCAGACACTAATCCTTTACCATTATTTTCTCACGAACAGCCTGGTTGTTACCGGTGATGGATACCAGCAGCAACTGCCCGTTGTAGGGAGATACATCTACCTTGTATTGATTACCACCCGGGATTGCAGGAATACTCCCTGAGGTCAGCAATTGACCGCTAAGGCTAAACACCCGGTAAGTCCAACCTGAATGGCTGCTGCCGGGCAGATGGAAAAGAATATGCTGATCATGTTCAAACACAACAACATCATCCTGTCGCCCCTCCTGGTGTACTTCTACTGCAACGATGTGGCTGTAATCGGTAGTACCGTCGAAATCGGTCTGCCTGATTTTGTAATAATTGATACCAGGCAGTGGGTTGGCGTCGGTATAGCTGTAGGAAAGAGGGCTGTTGCTGTTACCGGCTCCTTCCATATAGGTGAGGGATGAGAAACTAAGCCCGTCTGTTGAACGCAACACTGTGAAGTAGTCGTTGTTGGTTTCGGTGGCTGTTTGCCAGGTAAG
>SLQX01000068.1 GCA_007131245.1 Bacteroidales bacterium | reverse complement strand
TGGGCAAACTTTAAGGCATATTGGGTAGCATAAACCTTAGGCAACACTTCGGCAAAAAGCAGGATAAGAAACGTAACTACGATGACTTGTACCACAAAACCCAAAATCAGGTAATCTTCAAAGTTAAACACAATGGTGGTAACAAAAGTAGACAGTATGATTACTGCTATGTTTACAAAGTTGTTGGTAATTAGTATGGTGGCCAAAAGTCTTTTGGGGTGCTCCATCAAGCGAATGATTTTACGGGCGCCGGGGCTGTTCTCCTCACGCAGTTCATCCAATTGAGAAAACTTGAGGGAAAAAAAAGCTATTTCTGAACCGGAAACCAGGGCCGACAAAACCAGTAAAATAAGCATTGCCAGAAGGCCTATGGCTGCTTCTGGGTTAAAGGTGTTGAAAAAAGAAACGAAAACCGAAATGAAACACGAATAAGGTTCTGGTGATTCTTCCAAGGCAATTATAACTTTGATTTGTTTGCAAAAGTAATACAAATTTATTCATATTGTCAATATTTTCAGCACCGGGGGTGGTGATAATTTGCTGAATCCTATGTTTTTGTTTTTGGGAATGGAACTTTGTCAATCTCATGCCTTCTTCTTGTCATCTGCTTATTTTACGTAAATTTGGACAATGCAAATCATATTTTTATTTCTAAATAGTTTACTCCTCAAAAGGACGTTTTACCTGGCATGAACAAGAAGGAGCTCTTTTATCTTACTTCAGGATTTTTATCGTATGAACCTTCTCACCAGTATGAGGATAGGTTTGTCAGCAGCTTTCCCAAAAATCCATCCCAGTGGAAGCACTGGGTGGCCTTTGCAGGGAGCCACCTTGTGTTGCAGTCTGCCTATTTATCCCTGCAGAAAAACGACCTTCTTCAATACCTTCCATCTGAACTTTCCCAGGATCTGGATTATCTTTACCAGCTCAATAAAAAAAGAAATTTGCAGGTTATAAGACTTTGTCAGCTTGTAAGTGACCAGCTAAAAAAGGAGGGTATCGCACGTGTTTTTATGAAAGGAACGGGTAACATACTGGATGGTCTTTACTTGTCGGAGGGGGAGCGTATGGTTTATGATGTCGATATCCTGGTAGAGGAGGATAAAATGTTAAAGGCCGTAAGCCTCCTTATAGACCGTGGATTTTATCCTGTTAAACCCTTTAATCCACATGCTTTGTCATCTACCATGCATTATCCGCTTTTGGTCAGGGATGATCATGCCGTAGGAATTGAGGTGCACCGAATGCCTGTCCAGTACCTGTTTCAGGAAAAGTTTGGTGCAAAAGAGGTTTTTCGTTTCTCACGGCAAGCAGCTAACTATACTGGTATGCTGGTAATGGATGAGACCAGGAAAGTTGTTCATAATTTTATGCATGCACAGCTTATGCACAGTGGGCATTACCATGGGAACGTTTCATTGCGCGATTTATATGACCTTTATCTGCTGAACAGGAGAGCCAATGTTTGGGAGGTATTGGCTGTGTTTGGCCATTATAAAAAAGAGGCAGATGCTTATGTTAAACTCATGTACCAAACATTTGGAACTCCCATACCGGAAACATTGTAAAAGGCAGGTAAAAATTTTCTGAAAAGACAACACAAAACCCTCACAATGAGCAGGACCGCATTACGTTGTCGTAACCTGGCCATCATGTTTTGCCAAAAGTATTTATTGCTACCCGCCCGGATGTTATGGAACCCCAAGGCACGCAATTATGTATTCACACGATTGGTTGATAGCCGGTGGTATAGTCGGCATTTTGCAGACATTAAAAGGGTTTTACGCCGAAAGTAGCGCGTCAACCAACCTGCTTGCACCTATTCTCAGCCAGTCTTTGTTCAGCCATTCATTGCCCAGCACCTGTTCGGTCAATACATAGTATTGTAAAGCTGTCTCTGCGTCACTAATTCCTCCGGCGGGCTTGATTCCCACCATTTTACCGGTTTTTTGGTAATGGTCTTTGATGGCCTCCAGCATAATCAGCATGGCTTCGGGGGTGGCTGCCGGCTGAACTTTGCCCGTGGAGGTTTTGATGAAATCTCCTCCTGCCTGAATGGCTATCTCACTGGCGCGACGGATGAGAGTGGCACTTTTGAGTTCGCCGGTTTCCAGGATAACCTTTAAATGTGCATCGCCACAAGCTTCTTTGATGGCCGCTACCTCATCATAAACCAGGTTGTACTCCCCCTGTAAAAACTTGCCCCGGGAAATGACCATGTCGATTTCGTCGGCACCTTCATTCACAGTATATTTTACCTCCTGGATTTTGATATCAATGGGTGACTGGCCGGCAGGGAAAGCACCCGCCACAGCTGCTACTTTCAGGCTGCTGCCCTCAAGTGCTTTTTTGGCGGTGCCCACCAGGGTTGGGTAAACGCACACGGCAGCCACATTGGGAAAGCCTTTTCCCTGCTTTTCTATTTCCTTTCCTTTTTGGCACATGGCCCGCACTTTTTCGTCTGTATCGGCTCCCTCAAGGGTTGTCAAATCGATCATACCCATCAGGCTGGTAAGCGCCATTTTGCGATTGACGGATTCCATGCCAGTGCTAATTACTCGTGAAGCATTCTGCTTAACTTCTTCGTCATTGATTTGTATGGTTTTGCTAAAGTCTTCCATAATGCCTATCTCATTGGTTTATACTCACAAGGGCAGTTGTGTTTGGTACGGCTGCCTCATTACCTATTCATTTTATCATTGTCATGTGCACTTTTACACCTAGGCTGCAAGGTTAAACTACCAGGTTTACTATCTTGCCGGGCACAACAATCACCTTGCGTGGTGTTTTGCCCTGAAGCCATTTTTGGGTTTCTTCCATTTGCAGCACTGCTTCCTCTATCTGCCTGGGATTACTGTTTGCAGGAAACTCTGTTTTAAAACGGGTTTTACCATTGAATGACACCGGGTACAATACTTTGTTTTCCGCCACATGCTCTTCTTTCCATTGCGGAAAACTGGCATGTACAATGCTTTCCTTTTCGCCCATCAGCGACCACAACTCTTCACCCAGGTGGGGTGCAAATGAAGAAATCAACACAGCAAGGGGTGTAAGGATTTCACGTTTATTGCATTTAAGGTCGGATAACTCATTGACGCAAATCATGAATGAACTTACGGCTGTATTAAACGAAAACCGTTCAATGTCTTCACTAACTTTTTTAATGGTTTTGTGCAAAACCTTAAGCTCGTTGCCCGTAGCTTTTTCATCACTGATTTCTGGCTCATTGTGGTTGTTGTGGTAGAGTCTCCAGAGCTTCTTGATAAATCGGTATACACCTTCAATCCCATTGGTATCCCAGGGTTTTGCATACTCCAGTGGCCCAAGGAACATTTCGTAAAGTCGTAAAGTATCTGCCCCGTATTTTTCAATCAAATCATCCGGATTGACCACATTATGGAATGATTTTGACATTTTCTCTACTTCCCAGCCGCAAATGTATTTACCTTCTTCAAGGATAAACTCTGCATCCTTGTATTCGGGATTCCACTTTTTGAATGCTTCAATATCCAGGATATCGTTTTGAACAATATTTACATCCACGTGGATGCGCATGGTGTTATATTGCTTGCGCAGGTTGTGCGAAACAAACTGGTTGGTTCCCTTCACCCGGTAAACAAAGTTGGATCGCCCCTGAATCATCCCCTGATTGATAAGCTTTTTAAAGGGCTCATTTTTAACGCTTACGCCGATGTCATAGAGGAATTTGTTCCAGAACCTGGCATAGAGAAGGTGGCCTGTGGCGTGTTCGGCTCCACCAATGTATAAATCCACATCCTGCCAGTAGTTGATGGCATCTTTTGACACCAAAGCATTGGGGTTTCTGGGATCCATATACCTGATGTAGTAGGCGCTGGATCCGGCAAAGCCAGGCATGGTATTGCACTCAAGGGGATACCCCTGGGGGGTTTCCCAGTTTTTCGCCCTTGCCAGGGGGGGCTCTCCACTCTCAGTGGGGAGATATTTGTCTACTTCCGGAAGTTCAAGGGGAAGTTCACTTTCATCTAACACATAAGGTATGCCGTCTTTGTAATATACAGGGAAAGGTTCTCCCCAATACCGTTGACGGCTGAAGATGGCATCACGCAGCCTGTAGTTGATTTTCCGGCTTCCGATATTTTGTTCCTCCAGTCGGCTGATGACGGTGCCAATGGCCTCTTGGACTTCCATACCATTGATGAAGTCACTGTTTACAAGGGTTCCGGATTGGGCATCGTAAGATTCTTTTTCGATATCACCGCCTGTAACCACTTCGGTGATGGGCAGGTTAAAGTGTTTGGCAAAATCATAGTCGCGGCTGTCGTGTGCAGGTACGGCCATGATGGCTCCTGTTCCATAGCCTGCCAGTACGTAGTCGGCCACATAAATGGGAATGGGTTCACGGGTGAAAGGATGAACACAATAGGCCCCGGTAAACTGGCCACTTACCGTTTTTACTTCTGTCATGCGCTCCCTTTCAGAACGGTTGCGGGCCATTTCAGTATAAGCTTTAACTTTATCTGCATACTCCTCTGTGGTAATGGTTTCGGTCCACTCATGTTCGGGGGCAATTACCATAAAAGTGGAGCCGAAAACCGTGTCAGGCCGGGTGGTAAACACTTCCAGGCTCAGGTCATGGTCTTTCACCGGGAAAAAAATCGTAGCACCCTCTGAACGTCCAATCCAGTTTTTCTGGATTTCTTTCAGTGAATCGCTCCAGTCAAGTTGCTCCAGACCTTCCAACAGTCTGTCGGAGTAAGCCGTGATGCGTAAAAACCACTGTTTCATCTTTTTCTTTTCAACCGGGTGGCCTCCCCTTACCGAAAAACCTTCCTTTACTTCATCGTTGGCCAAAACGGTTCCCAGTTTGGGGCACCAGTTTACCAGGGTATCCGACAGGTAGGCCAGGCGATATTTCATAAGTACTTCCTGTTTTTCCTTTTCTGTCATTTTTAGCCATGCTACAGCGGTAAAGTCATTCTCCTGGTCGGTGGCTGCATCTACATTGAGGTTTCCACTCTTTTTAAATTCAGAAATCAATTCACTGATGGGACGGGCTTTGTTGGCTTTATTGTCAAAATAGTGCTTATAAAGTTGGATGAAAGTCCATTGTGTCCACTTGTAGTATTCAGGTTCACAGGTTCTTACCTCCCTGTCCCAGTCAAACGAAAAACCTATCTTATCAAGCTGTTCACGATACCTGGCAATGTTTTTTTCGGTGGTGATGGCCGGATGCTGTCCGGTTTGTATGGCATATTGTTCGGCGGGCAACCCATAGGCATCATACCCCATGGGGTGAAGTACATTAAAGCCTTTTTGCTTTTTGTATCTTGTATAAATGTCAGATGCAATGTAACCCAGGGGGTGGCCCACATGCAGTCCTGCACCTGAAGGGTAGGGGAACATGTCAAGTACGTAATATTTGGGCCGGTTGGGGTCTATGCCGGTTTTATAGGTTTTGTTCTCGCGCCAGTATTGCTGCCACTTCTGTTCAATGTTACCAGGGTTGTATTCCATTTTTTATCAAGATTTAAAGCTGTTTTTTCGATTTGCGAAATTAGTAAATATACGCGAAACATTGGAGATGGTCAACCACTACTTTTGATGGATTTCCATTCCCGGGAAACAAAAACACTTTGCTTTTGTCAATAACTTTTACTGGATGTCCTGAAAATTCTATGTGTTTTTCGGAAGACTGAATCCAAAAGTACTTCCTTCTCCCTTTTGGCTGGTAAAGAAAAACTTTCCTTTGTTTTTCTTTATAAAATCTTTGATAAGCAGCAGTCCCAGACCACTTCCTTTTTCATTTTGGGTGCCGGGAGTAGAATGCGAAGTGTTGCTTCCCTCCCTGATTTTTTGGGCTTGCTCAGGTGTCATCCCCACACCATGGTCTCTTACCTTTACTTCAATTTCGCTGTCCTTTTCCGTAATATAAACATCTATCTTTCCCTTTTGCTGGGAGTATTTTATGGCGTTGGAAATTAGGTTTCGCAGCACGGCTTTAATCATTTCCATGTCTGCCAAAGCCTGAAAGTCTTCTCCATCAGGAATTATTTCTATGTGTAGCTTTTTCTTGTCGGCTGCTGTTTTGAACAGACCCAGAGCCTGGTTCAGTAGAATCATTAATTCAACAGACACTGGCTTAAACTGGATGTTTTGCATTTGTGAGCGAGACCAATCAAGTAAGTTTTGCAGCAAGCTATAGGCCCTTTTGGCGGAATCGTTAATAAGTCCAGCCATGTGGGCTACATCTTCTTTGTTAAAATGCTCGGTCTCTTTTACCAGGGATTCGGTGCCAAAGAGGATGTTGTTGAAAAGATTTTTCATGTCATGAGAAATGACCGAAAAGAGCTGGTTTTTTAATTCGTTCAGGCGGGTTAGTTCTTTGTTTTGGTGTGTAATAAGATCCCTGTTGTATTTCAACTCCAGGTGGGTGAATACCCTTTTGGTAAGCTCTTTAGAGTTGAACGGTTTGGTAACATAATCTACGGCACCCCTCTCAAGACCGTCGATTACATCCTGTTCGTCCACCCTGGCTGTGAGAAAAATTACAGGGATGTGGGATGTGAGTTTATCGCTCTTGAGTTTCTCACAAACCTCAAAACCATCCATGCCCGGCATGGAAACATCGAGTAGTATCAGGTCAGGCATATTGTTTTTAATGGCATTGAGGGCTTTGATACCGCTATCGGCATAGTTAACTTTCAGCCCCTTTTCGTTGAGCAGGTGTACCAAAATTTGGATGTTTTCAGGTACGTCATCCACAATAAGAACCTTAAATGCTTTTTTCCCTAACTCTTCTTCTCCGAAACTGTGCATAAATTGCTGTCTGGTTTTTAATAATTAGTTTCTTAATGTTTCAAAACACGAGAACATACTATTAATTTCTATCACGTTAAAGGACTTTGCTTCACGTTGCAGTTTTAAAGCAAATCGTTCCAGGTGTTCCAGTTTTTTTTGCCGGGCAAGATGGAGCAAAGCTGTTGAAAAGCTTTCAACTTCATCAAACCCGAGGATGTCTGCAACTTTATCATATTCCGACCAGATTTGCTCTGCCATAAATTTTGTGGCAGCTTCTTCTGAGCCTGTTTTTTTCATAATTTCGCTGTGTATCAGTCTTACAAGCTCTTTGTTTCCCGGGAAAATGAGGTCTGCTGACTCTTCTCTGGGATCCTGGGTGTCAGGTTTATTTTTTTCAGCAGATGACTGAATAACCGGCACTTCGGGGATAAAAACGTAAAATACGGTTCCCTGCCCTTGTTTTGAGGATACCTGGATGTTACCATTCATCATTTCAACAAATCTTTTTGAAATGGCCAGACCCAAACCTGTGCCTTCTTGTTTTCCAACCCCTTTGGGTGTTTTCTGGTAAAAGGGGTCGAATATGGAAGGGATGTGTTCGGGTGCAATGCCTGGTCCGGTATCTGCCACTTTAAAAGTCAGGTCTGTTTTATCTGCTGATACGTTTTTCGCATAAGCTTCAATGCTGATGCTGCCCTGCGAAGTGAACTTCACTGCATTTCCCACAAGGTTAAAAAGAACCTGGCGCAACCTTACCTCGTCCATGCTGATTACTTTGGGCAGGTTTGATGGCAATACTGTTTTGATAGCCAGATTTTTGTTTTCTGCCTTTAACGAAAAAATCTGTTGAACATCATTGACCAGGCTTCTTATTTTCAGGGGGGTGGGCTTGATGTTCATTTTGCCCGCTTCCATCCTTGACAAATCCAGGATGTCGTTGATAAGGCTCATGAGAGCTTTGCTGCTTTTTTCTATCCCCGAAAGGTGGCTTTTAAACTTTTGGTCGGTCACCGGGTACTCTTTGAGGATTTCCGTAAACCCCAAAATTGCATTGAGAGGCGTGCGGATTTCATGGCTAATATTGGCCAGGAAGTGGCTTTTGGCCTGGCTGGCCTCCTCAGCTTTTTCTTTGGCAACCTTGAGCATGTTTTCTGCTTTTTTTACTTCGGAAATGTCTCTTGCCACGACACCGATGAGATACCCATCAACGGATTTTACGGGAAACATAACAGATTGTATGGATTTTTTTTCCCCGGTTGCAGTGATAATAGTGGCGTCGGTAATGCGGTTTAACCAAGGGTTTTTACCCGTTTTCAGGGTTTTTAGCAAGGCTTCTTTGCTGATTATTTCTTCGGGGGCAAAGGTTGAATTGTCTGATTTTATACTCTCGAGAAATGTCCATATTTTTTGTTCCAGGATAGCTTCCCTGCGGAAACCAAAAATAAGCTCGCAACCCTTGTTCCATTCTATAATGGAGCCCTGCTGATTTATGATAATAATTGCATCGGTGGAGTTTTGGACAATGTTTTTGAATTTTTGCTCGGTCTCCTCTTGTGCTTTTACTCTGTCTGTGATGTCAGAGTATACAATGGCCACGCCAAGGTCGGGTAAGGGAATAGGAGCAGCACTTACATTGAGCCAGGTGACAATGTCTTTCCCTTTAACAATGCCCATTTCGGTGTTTTCTACTATCCTGTTTTCTTTCAAGGCTATCACACTTGCAAATTCTTCGGGAGGCATGGGTGTAAGGTCTTTTCTAATAATCTGCCATTCTTCTCCGGCAAAATTGCGCACCAGGTGCTCTTCTTTGCGGAGGTTAAGCAATTCTTCTGATGCCTTATTGCAGTCTATGATATCACCCTTCATATCCGTAATGGTTACACCCACTGGTAGGATTTTGAAAATGGTTTTGAGCATTTCGCGGCTTTTGAGTTGCTCTTTTTCGGCCTGGGTGCGGCCAGTTACATCTTCCAGTATTAATGCCACATAACCCTTTTCAGGAACAAAAGCGTAAATGTTAACATAAGTTGCTGACTTTATGAGGATGCTCTCCAGGTTTTGCTGGGTATAACAAATGACTGTTTTTTGCAATAACTGGAAAACCTGGCTGTGTATGCTGGGAAAAAGTTGCTGCAGTGTAGCTCCTTCCAGGTTTTTGGTGCCCAGTCCTGTGATTTTTTCAAAAGCTGCATTGGCCCTGAAAAAAAGAAAATCATCAACTTTTTCACTACGAAACACAGGCTTGAGAACCAACAAACCGTTAATCATGTTCCTGAATAGCATGCGATAACGCCTTTCACTATCTTTAAGGAGGTCGGCTTCTTTCACAGGTGAAATATCCGTGGCAGAGATTCTTACCTGCCACTTGTTGTTTTCAGTTTCCAGGTAGGGCAGGCTGTTGAGCAGAAAATATCCCTGATTGTTGTTTTTTTCACCCAATCGAACCTCCGTGCTTGCCGACTGCTTTTTGTTTAAAACATTGCGCAGGTGAAAATAAAACCGATCTTGATCGCCATCATGGATATGCCATGACAGCATGTTTGCCATGAGTGACTCACGCGGTTTTCGTAGAATTTGGGCTGCTTTTTGGTTTAAGCGGATAATCTCACCCGAAGTGTTAAGAATAAAATAGGCAATGGGGGCAAACTCAAAAACATCATCAAGTTGTTGGTTTCGCAGTTCGAGTTCCCGGTTCGCCTTTTTTAATTTCTGCTGCTGTTTTTCCAATGCCTTTTTTTGTGCTTTGAATTGCTCAACAAACTCTTCAAGCTCCTCCCACGTCCTGGGTGTGCTTTCCGCCTGGGGGTTGTCAAACAGTTCTTTGGCTTTTTTTTTAAGCCTTTCTGAATCTTTGGGCATGTGTGATTGTTTATGGCATAGAGGTTAAATTTTTCATAAAAGTATTATTTTTTTTTGTCTTTTACCAGCTGACCTAAAACTCCAAGTTTGTACCATCAGCTTAACAGAACAATTCTTCGTACAATGCCCGTGTTTGGGTTGCATTTTTATTGTAATTTTGGGCCCTGAATCATTTTTGTTTCACTGTTTTAAAACATCAATAAACTAAAAAACTCCTGATATATGGATCAAAATAACAAAAAGGGATTGTTTCAAGAGTTTGCTCCCGTTGATACACAGCAATGGGAAGATAAAATTCATGAAGATCTCAAGGGTGCCGATTATGAGAAGAAACTCATTTGGAACACCGTGGAAGGTCTTCGCATAAAACCCTACTACAGGAAAGAAGATCTTGAAAACTTATCCCACTTGCAGGTTCTTCCCGGCCAGCAGCCTTTTGTACGTGGAAACCATGCCACCCAAAACAACTGGGATATCCGCCAGGATTTTGAGGAAGATAACCCCCAAAAAGCCAACCAGGCTGCTGTAAATGCCTTGGGAAAAGGTGCTGATGCAGTGGGGCTAAACGCCGAAAATGTAAGCGATGCTCAGTCATTTGATGAGCTTCTCAATAATATTGATCCGTCAAAGGATGCTGTACATTTTTTGCATGCCAAAAACTATAATGATCTGGCAGAACAATTCCTTGCCTTTTTGGATCAAAAAAACATTCCCAAAACAAAAGTGAGAGGCTCGTTTAATTTCGATCCACTGGGTTACTATTTGTTGTATGGGAAATTTTACAAAGATGATGCAGAAGGCAGTTTCAGTGAAACAGCAAAGCTACTGAACACTACAAACGGAGAGTTGCCGTCATTTCTTGTGATCAATGTTAATGGTTCTCACTTTCACAATGCCGGGGCACATATCGTGCAGGAGCTCGCTTTTTCTTTGTCGCAGGGGAATGAATACCTTGCAACACTTACCGACAAAGGCTTGACGGTGGACGAGGTGGCCCCCAGGATGAGTTTTACATTATCTATTGGTGCTAACTATTTCCTTGAAATTGCCAAGCTGAGAGCGATGAAAATGCTCTGGTCAAAAATTGTGGAAGCTTATAAGCCACAGTCCGGCGATTCCATGAAAGCAAACATCCACGCCCGCACTTCACGGTGGAACAAAACGGTGTATGATCCTTATGTGAATATGCTCCGGACTACCACTGAAGCTATGGCGGCATCTTTGGGTGGTGTACACTCGTTAACGATAGAGCCTTTTGACAGCACCTATAAAAAGCCGGATGATTTTTCATACCGTATTGCTCGCAATCAGCAAATTGTGTTAAAACATGAGGCCTATTTTAACAAAGTTGCTGACCCGGCTGCCGGATCGTATTACATTGAAAATATTACCGACTCGATTGCCGAAGCTGCATGGGAGCTTTTTGTTAAAACAGAAAACATGGGTGGTTTTGTAAAAGCTGTTGAGTCTGGGTTTGTGAAGGAAGAAATCGAAAAGACCTGCCAGAGGAGAGATATGGATATTGCCATGCGCAAGCGTGTTTTTGTCGGCGTAAATCAATATCCCAACCTTGAGGAGAAAATGCTGGAGAAAGTAAAACCCACAGCTCAACTGATCGACCTGGGCGGTTTGCGTCCTTACCGTGGGGCACAGCCCTTTGAGGCTCTCAGGCTTGCCGTGGAGAATCATGCAAACAAAGGGTTTCCCATACCCAAGGTGTACTTGTTCACCTATGGCAATCTGGCCATGAGAAAAGCCAGGGCTGCTTTTTCAACCAATTTCTTTGGTTGCGTGGGTTATCAGATACAGGAGGCGCCCATGATTAAAGATTTGGACGAGGGGATAGAAAAAGCCCTGGATGCCAAAGCAGATGTGGTTGTGTTTTGCAGTTCCGATGAAGAGTACCCTGAAATGAGCCGTGCTGCAACCACCTTAAGAGAAAAACAGCCCCAAACACAAATTGTGGTGGCGGGTAATCCCAAAAATAGTATAGAACAGCTTAATGAAGCTGGTGTGCAGCATTATATACATATGCGAACCAATGCCCTGCAAACATTGCAAGCATTCAACACCATTTTTGACATTGCCTGATTACAACCCTTAGCTGTAGATTGTTTTATTCAAATAAAGACATTATGAGACCCGACTTTAATCATATTCAATATAAAACGGATATAAAAAATAGCGCTGAAGATACCCGCAAATGGGAAAAATCAGAGGGTGTCCGCAAAGACTGGACCACTTCCGAACAAATTCAGGTAAAAGGGGTGTACCTGGATACCGATCTCCTGGAGATGGAGCACCTGGATTACGCTGCAGGCTTGGCTCCTTATTTGCGAGGACCCTATAGTACCATGTATGTGATGAGACCATGGACCATCAGGCAGTATGCCGGCTTTTCTACTGCTGAAGAATCCAACGCCTTTTATCGCCGAAACCTGGCTGCCGGACAAAAAGGACTTTCAGTAGCCTTCGACCTGGCAACACACAGAGGCTATGACTCTGACCACGAGAGGGTAGTAGGAGATGTAGGGAAAGCCGGAGTGGCCATCGATTCCATTCTCGACATGAAAATCCTTTTTGATGATATCCCGCTGGATAAAATGTCTGTATCCATGACCATGAATGGTGCGGTTTTGCCTGTTATGGCTTTTTATATTGTTGCAGCTGAGGAGCAGGGTGTGCCCGTTGAAAAACTAAGTGGAACCATACAGAATGATATTCTGAAAGAATTTATGGTGCGTAACACTTACATTTATCCCCCCCTGCCTTCTATGAAAATCATTGCGGATATTTTTGAATACACATCCAGAAATATGCCCCGCTTCAACTCCATCAGTATTTCAGGATACCACATGCAGGAAGCAGGAGCTACCTGCGACATCGAGTTGGCCTATACCCTGGCCGATGGTCTGGAGTATTTACGGGCCGGCATTGATGCAGGAATGGACATCGACTCTTTTGCACCCCGGCTGTCCTTTTTCTGGGCCATTGGCATGAATCATTTCATGGAAATTGCCAAGATGCGGGCTGCAAGAATGCTTTGGGCTAAAATTGTCAAACAGTTTAATCCTAAAAACCCCAAATCCCTTGCACTTCGTACCCACTCACAAACATCGGGTTGGAGCTTAACGGAGCAGGATCCTTATAATAATGTTGCCCGCACTTGTGTTGAAGCCATGGGTGCCGTGCTGGGCCATACCCAGTCGTTACATACCAATGCCCTGGATGAAGCCATTGCCCTGCCTACCGATTTTTCGGCACGCATTGCCCGGAATACTCAACTCTATATACAGGATGAAACGCAAGTTACCAAAGCCATTGACCCCTGGGCTGGCTCCTATTATGTGGAAGCACTTACCCATGAAATAGCTCATAAGGCATGGGAGCATATCCAGGAGATTGAAGGGCTGGGGGGAATGGCTAAAGCTATTGAAACGGGTGTCCCCAAAATGCGTATTGAAGAAGCTTCGGCTCGTAAACAGGCCAAGATCGACTCGGGACGTGATATCATTGTAGGCATCAACAAGTACAGGCCTGAAAAGGAAGACCCCATCGATATCCTGGATGTGGATAATTCTGCGGTGCGACAGTCACAAATCAAGCGGCTTGAAAAACTGCGCAACGAACGCAACAATGATGAAGTTCAGCAAGCGCTGGATGCCATAACCAATGCTTGTGAAACCAGCCAGGGTAACTTGCTGGAGCTTGCCGTAGATGCAGCGCGGAAAAGAGCATCTCTGGGTGAAATATCCCTTGCATGTGAAAAAGTTTATGGCCGTTATCAGGCGGTTATTCGTTCTATATCAGGTGTTTATTCTATGGAAATTCAAAATAATGACAGTTTTGTGAAAGCCCGAAAATTAGCGGATGATTTTGCCTCTCTTGAAGGTCGCCGGCCACGAATCATGGTTGCGAAAATGGGGCAGGATGGGCATGACAGGGGTGCTAAGGTGGTAGCCACCGCTTATGCTGATATGGGCTTTGATGTGGATGTAGGCCCCCTTTTCCAAACTCCCAAAGAAGCAGCAAAACAGGCTGTGGAAAATGATGTGCATATCCTTGGAGTTTCCAGTTTGGCTGCTGGCCATAAAACATTGGCTCCTCAGGTAATTCACGAACTGAAAGAGTTGGGTCGTGACGATATAATGGTTATCGTGGGGGGTGTAATTCCTGCACAGGATTACCAGTTTTTATATGATGCCGGAGTGGTGGGCATTTTTGGCCCCGGAACAGTCATAGCCGATGCGAGCATTAAAATGCTGAATATTTTGATTGAAAGTAGAAAGGATTAATGTAAATCCCTAATCACCACCAGACCCCCGGATTGCTCAAGCAGTTCGGGGGTTTTTTGTTAAGCCGTTTGTATTAAATCTGTGTGAAAAATAACACTGCCAAAATTTCATTGATCTAGCTGAGGTTCTTTTGAAAATAAGTCTACAAATAAAACCAAAATAAAGAAAAAACTTGCTAATAAGAATAATTATTTGTAATATTATCCTTTGTTAGGTAATGTATGTGCTTTTGTTTTTTCATCCTCCCCTTTTTTAATCACAGCTTACAAATCATCGATGCTGCTCATTGCTAAATAAATGTAACTTGTTTTTTGTTACATTAAATCATGCATAACAGATAAAAGGGAATTATTTAATAATCAGACCAAAGGTCTAATCCTCCTGCTTGTCGAAGTAAGGGCTGACAACCCATTTGGCGATGCTTTATATACTCTTTTCAAACAATTAGTCATTAAAAAGCACATTACCATGAAAAAGCTATTACTTTTTTGCATGCTGGCACTTTCTGTTCATATTTCTTATGCAACGGTGCTGGTAGCATTGGATGAAAATGCATTAACAACAAAGGAAAATGCTGTAATTACCATGTTGAGCAATTACGGCCTGACGGTACAGGTGGTGGATGCAAATCCTGAATATGCAGATTTGCAGGGGTATAATCTGGTTTTGGCAACAGAGAATGGGGCACTTGATGCTACATTGATCAACAACCTGCTGGAAAACGGACACAATGTATGGATGTTTTATGATGCGGGCCTGTCATTGGGCGGAACATGGAACTCCAGCAGCATAAGTGGCTACCGGAACATGATAGTTGAGCAGGATGAAATCTTCCTTGATGGTTTTAAATCCAACTTGTCGGTTGAAATACAGGAAACCGGCACGGCATACACCATCCAGGACACTTATCCGCTGGGCTGGACCAGTGTTGCCCACAATAGTACCAGTACACCCAATTACAAAACGGTACTGTACCGCGAGCATGCTACCAGCGGTGCCAGGGGTCTGATATTTACATACAACCCTTCGATCCTGAGTGGAGCAGGTAAGAACTTTGCAGACCTTGCCTACCAGTGGCTGGAAGATACGCCACCCTATCCGGGTGTCACGATCCCCGATGGTCATGTGGCTTT
>SLQX01000156.1 GCA_007131245.1 Bacteroidales bacterium | reverse complement strand
TTTATCCCTGAAGTGTTCATGGATGAAACGGTAAAAAACTTGCCTGTTATTTATGGTTATATGTTCATTGTTCATATCCCCGGGATAGATCAGGTTGTGTGTTTTGTTCGTATTTGGGTGACTGGCAGGACTGAAAAATTCGTTGGATTTCTTGCCATCCTTCAGCCAAGTTCATTGCTTTTTTTAACATCGTAATGGATGGTTCATCAATGTTGTAGTCCAAATCCACTAATTTGCTTTTTTATAGACTACAGACACCACTGAGATATCATCACCACCCATATTGATGGTCAATCCATAGGGTTTATCATCTTTGATGTCAATTTGTGCATCTATGGCTTTACCGGTGAGTTGTTCCCAGATCGTAACCGCCTGATGAACGCCGGTGGCACCGGTGGGGTGCCCCCACCCAATAAGTCCGCCGGTGGTATTAAAAGGGACAGAGCCGTTGCGGGATGTATGTCCCTGTGATACAAAATCAATACCCTTGCCGTGCTGCGCCAGTCCAATGGCTTCCACTGCCATGATGCCCGCAATGGTAAAGCAGTCGTGGCACTCCACTGTTCCAACCTGCTCTTTGGTTATGCCCGATGCTTTGAGTGCATTTTGAACAGCTACCTGTGTGGTGGATAGTTTCGTGGGATCAGCAGGTGGCCGGGTAATATCATCCTGGGCCTGGCCAAACCCCATCACCTCAATGGCGTCCTTTTTGTCGATGTCGCATTTTTTCAGCCCCTCTTCCGATACCACCGCAATAGCACTTGCCCCGTCTGACACTTTAGAACAGTCGTAGTAGTTGAGCGAGTCTACAAATCCCTTGGGGTTGGGTTTGTCAATTCCGCATGCTATGAGGTCCTGGGTGGTGTTGTGGTACTCCTGGGCAGTAGGGCAGAGCCTGGCATTTTCAATGGCGTTGGCATACCAACGGGCCATTGCTGATCTTGTTTTTTCGGTTCCAAACTTTTCCGCATAAGCTTTTGATCTGTCGCTAAACTTGCCTGGGAAGAAATAGGCATGTCCTGTTTTTCTTTCTTTGGCCCATCCGGCAGCTGCAAGTATATCGGCACCATAGACAGCCTTTACTGAATTCTGCACCTCCACACCCAGCACCAGGGTTACTTCAGATGTTCCGGCCAGGATGGAGCGGATACCAGTAACCAGGGCGAGAGAACCGGTGGCACAGGCACCTTCAACCCTTACCGAGGGCTTATATCGCAATCGCTCATCAATAAAAGGTGCAAAACCCGGAAGGTTCCCCTGGTTATTGAATCGCGAGGCAATAAAGTTACCAAACACCGATTCGTCCACTTTGTCAGCACCACCAATTTGTGATAAAACGGCCTGACCTGCTTCCCTTATATAGTCTTCCAGGTCGGGGCGTGGCTTTTTGGGATGAAACTCCTTGCGGCCGGTACCCATGGAAATGGTGTTGTAACCGGCAATCATATATACTTTTCTACGCATCTTTTTCATAATGTTTTTCTTTAAATGTATTCGTTGATGGGGCCATATGCATGAAAGAAACCGGTGCGTAACACCGTATTTACATCTTCCCTGCTAAAGGCAACTTTATCGGAAACCAGCTTGAGGCCTGTTTCCCGGGATTGCCTGACATATTTAAGAGCCAGCTCACTGCCCAGAGTGTTAACGGCCTTCATTTCTTTAAAATAGGCTTTCAGAAATTGATCCTTATTGGAATCTGAGACGACCGCTTTCCAGGGTTTGACGGAGAGGGGCGGACTACCCAGTTCGGTATCACAACGATCCTTTATTTCACTGATATCCTGGTAGGTTTTAGTGCGGGTATTGTAAACTCCAACAGGTTTCCCTTTTTCATACTTGAGAAAGCCGTCTTTTTGGGAGCCATCGGGGTTTTGTCCACCCCTTACTCCATCTGCAAGCAGGGCTTCCAACAGGCTGCTGTGTAGCTCCTCCTGCTCCAGGTAAGGGTTCATCACACTCATTATATAGGAGCAAACATCAATGCCTACATAGTCAATAAGCTGGAAAATTCCCATGGGGCGAATCAAATAATCATGGGATACCTTATTAATCATGTAAACTGCTTCGGTGAAAGAATATTTCTGTGCCAGGCTCTCTGCTTCCCGAATGCCGTGGAGTGCATCTCTCATAAAATGGCCATTGCCTATAAATCCTGCAAAGTCAGCAGATGGAACAATTACCTTCCTGAGGTTTTTGGCAAATGTATGGGCGAAATCTGTTAGCTCCGGTTGAGTGTTTTCTGTTTTGATAATTTCTACCAGTTTTTGCACCGCTGGGGGGTTGTAAAAATGCACGCCCAGCACCCGGCCGTTCAGACCAGCTTTTTCGTCAATCAGATTTATGGGAATGGAGGAAGTGTTGGTGCAAAACCAGGGGGTAGTTCTGCTGTTTTCATTGATATGTTTGAAAATAAGTACTTTCAAATCGGGGTCTTCTTTCACCGCTTCAAAAATTACTTGGGAGTCATAGGTGGATTCAAGAATCTGTGTGGGGCGTATAATCAATAAAACATCTTCCGTATACTGGTTAATTACTTGCTCATTGGTGACCAGATCTGCCCTGTGGGCATAAAGATTTCTCAGGGCAACAATCTTTTTTTCTGCCATTTTCTGAACCTGTGTTTTGATGTATTTCATCAATCCCTGCAGAGCTTCGCCTGACACATCCATGGCATGTAAAACGAAGTGTTTTCCTTTGTTTTCAGGCTTTAGGCTCAGGTCAGCCATTTCAACGGCAGTGAGCAGGAGGATTCCGCTCCCCATCTTGCCGGCGGCCCCCAATACTGAAACATTTTGTAGTTTTTCCGTATATTCCATAAAGTTGATTTTAAGATGATTGATTTTTGTTTTTGTCTTCATTGATGTGTTCTTTTATCTCTGGTTTCCAATGGCTGCCTCTGTATCTTTTTCCGGTTTTTAAAACACAACTGCTTTGGTTGCCTGCAAAGGCTTTTAAGCATAGTCTTTCAGTTCTAAATCTCCTCTGAAAACCAGATAGGCATTCATGGCCATAGCATTCATCTCACCTTCGCCCGGGTAAGTTTTTACCGGGCCCAGGTGCTCCACCCGCCTGGAAATATCTTCCACAAGCATATCACTGTAAGCAAGCCCGCCGGTTAGTAAAATTCCATCTACTTCACCTTTCAGCACCGTGGAAAGGGCTCCTATTTCCCTGGCAACCTGGTAAGAGACGGCCATGTATACCTGCTGGGCATAAGCATCGCCGTTTTTGATGCGATTTTCTATTTCAATGGCATCACTTGTTCCCAGGTAAGCCAGTAAGCCTCCCTCACCCTTTATCTTTTTTTTGATTTCATCATGGGAGTATTTTCCCGAAAAGCAAAGGTCCACAAGCTGGCCAACGGGCACACCACCGCTTCGTTCGGGGGACATAGGACCGTCCCCATCCAGTCCGTTGTTAACATCTATGATTCTTCCCTTCTGATGAGCTCCCACTGATATGCCACCCCCCATATGCGCAACAATTACATTGATTTGCTCATACCGGGTCTTGTTCTCACCGGCATAACTCCTGGCAATGGCTTTTTGATTGAGGGCATGAAGCAGGCTTTTCCTGGGGAGTTGAGGAATGCCTGATATACGGGCAATATCTTCCATTTCATCCACACAGGTTGGATCCACAATCAGGGCATAGGCCCCTTGACCAATTTCTTTGGCAAACTCAAAGGCAATAACCCCCCCCAGGTTGGATTCATGTTCTCCCATGGGATTGCCAATATCGCTGATTAATTTGCTGTTTACTTTGTAAGCCCCACCCTGCATGGGCTTAAGCAGTCCTCCGCGACCTACAATAATGTTGATAGAACCAATTTCAATGTCTGCACTTTGGAGCACCTCTTTTATCTTGTTTTTACGGTATTCAAACTGGTCGCTGATCCGCTCAAATTTTGCCAGGATTTCACGGGGATGGCGGATATTGAGAAGCAAAACTTCTTTACGGTTTTTGTATACGGCAATCTTGGTTGAGGTGGAACCAGGATTTATGACCAGGATATTTGCATCCATTGTGTTTTTAAGGTTTTGATTTAGGGGGGATGGTGAAAAATGAAATACCAACCTGATTAATATAAATATAGGAAAAAATTATTTTTCTGCCAATTGATTTTGTCGGAAGTTTGGTGCAAGTGGTGTATTGAAAACTATATGTAGATTGAAATCAGCTGTTTGGGTCATAGGATTAAGTATGTTTATAAGTATTTATCCCATATTTTTCTTAACTTAGACAATAGTTTTAAACAAAAAACCGGTACAACTGTTTGATTTTCCAAAAATTAAAAACCCACCCTCATGTTAAAATCATCCCTTTATCGCCCCAAAAATCATGTCAGGATTGTTGCTGCCACCTCTTTGTTTGATGGCCATGATGCATCCATTAATATCATGCGCAGAATCCTTCAATCCGCTGGTGCCGAGGTTATTCACCTTGGGCACAACCGTTCGGTTCAGGAGATTGTAGATTGCGCCGTTCAGGAGAATGTTCAGGCTATCGCAGTTACTTCATACCAGGGGGGACATCTCGAATTTTTCAGATATATGTACGATATGCTGCAGGAAAAGGGCAGGGGAGATATAAAAATATTTGGTGGAGGGGGAGGCGTTATTTTACCCGAAGAAATCAAAATCTTGCAGGAGTATGGGATTACGAGAATATTTTCTCCTGATGATGGCAGAAAGCTGGGTTTGCAGGGAATGATAAACCAGGTAATGCAGCTATCGGATTTTCCAACGGCCAATGGGGAGCACTTGTCGCTTGAAAAAAACACCTCCAGGGATTACAGAACCTTTGCACAAACCATCACTGCCATTGAAAATGCCTGCCAGGAAAATAAGGAGTTTTCCGCGGAGTTGGAAACCCGGGCAGTAGATGCAAATGTTCCGGTATTGGGTATTACGGGTACCGGGGGGGCTGGTAAATCATCTCTGGTGGATGAGTTTATCAGGCGGTTTTTGTTTGCTTTTCCCCAAAAGTACCTGGGCATTATTTGTGTAGACCCCACCAAACGCAAAACAGGAGGGGCACTGCTTGGGGACCGTATACGGATGAATGCTATCAACAATGAGAGAGTGTTTGTCCGCTCCATGGCCACCCGTCAAACCAATCTTTCTTTAAGCAAGTATGTGAAAGATGTTACCAACCTTTTAAAACTTTCAGGTTTTGATCTGATCATAATCGAAACTTCAGGGATTGGTCAGTCTGATACAGAAATAGTAGATCACAGTGACCTGAGCCTTTATGTGATGACACCTGAGTTTGGTGCGGCATCTCAACTTGAAAAGATTGATATGCTTGAGTTTGCAGATATTGTGGCCCTCAACAAATTTGAAAAAAAGGGTGGTATGGATGCACTCAGAGATGTGAAGAAACAGTATCAGCGCAATAACCTGTTGTTTGACACTCCGCTGGATGAAATGCCGGTTTACGGAACCATTGCTTCTCAATTTAATGACCCGGGTGTAAACCAGCTTTTTAATGTTATCGTGAAGATGTTTAACGAGAAGCAGGTGTTTAACCTTACACCTGCCATCGTGCTGGAGGAGGAAATACCTGAGAAAAACCACATCATCCCTCCCCAGCGGGTACGATACCTGGCAGAAATTGCAGAAACCGCAAGGGGTTATAACCAGTGGTCGGAGGAGCAGGCTGAGTTGGCCCAGCAGCTGGGTTCCCTGCGACAGACCATTGATACCCTTAAAAAGCAGGAAAGCCAGGACAGTCAGGATGTTATTACAACCCTGGAAAAGTCTTACCAGGAACTGTATGGGCAGTTGACAGAAGGTAACCGGCATATTCTTAGCACCTGGGATGAAAAAGTAAAATCTTACAGGCATGAATATTACACGTTTAAGGTGCGTGACAGGGAGATAAAAGTGAAAACCCATACCACCACCCTCAGCCACCTGGAAATCCCAAAAATTTCGTTGCCCCGGTACAAGGGGTGGGGTGATATCCTTAGATGGAATCTTAAAGAGAATGTTCCGGGTGAATTTCCTTATACAGCGGGTGTGTTTCCTTTCAAGCGGGAGAATGAGGACCCCACCCGTATGTTTGCAGGTGAAGGTGGTCCCGAACGAACCAATAAGCGGTTTCATTATTTATCCAAGGACATGCCCGCCAAAAGGCTTTCAACCGCCTTTGACTCAGTGACCCTTTACGGTCACAACCCCGATTTGCGGCCTGATATATACGGGAAAATAGGAAATGCCGGGGTATCGGTCAGTTGCCTGGATGATGCCAAGAAACTCTATTCGGGGTTTTACCTGGCTCAGCCCAACACTTCTGTCTCCATGACCATCAACGGGCCTGCACCTATCCTCGTGGGTTTCTTTCTCAATGTGGCCATCGATCAACAGTGTGAAATTTATATCAAAGAAAATGGGATGGAACAGGAGGTGGAGCATAGAATCCAGGAGATTTTCCGGGAAAAGGGTGTGGAGAGACCTTCTTACCGGGGAGACTTGCCAGAGGGCAATGATGGTTTGGGGCTGATGCTTTTGGGGGTCACCGGCGACCAGGTTTTGCCTGACCAAGTGTACCAAAAAATCAAAGCCGAAACCCTGGCACTGGTCCGTGGTACGGTGCAGGCCGATATTCTTAAAGAGGACCAGGGACAGAATACTTGCATCTTCTCCACCGAGTTTTCCCTCAAACTCATGGGAGATATACAGGAGTATTTTATCAAAGAAAATGTACGTAATTTTTACTCGGTTTCTATATCCGGCTACCATATTGCCGAAGCAGGGGCCAACCCCATCACCCAGTTGGCTTTTACCCTTGCCAATGGTTTTACCTACGTAGAGTATTACTTGAGTCGGGCAATGGACATTGATAAGTTTGCACCCAACCTTTCCTTTTTCTTTTCCAACGGTATTGACATAGAGTTTTCGGTTATCGGACGTGTTGCACGCACCATCTGGGCTAAGGTTATCCGAAACAAATATGGTGGTAATGCCCGGTCACAACAGTTGAAATATCATATTCAAACCTCCGGACGCTCTCTTCATGCCCAGGAGATTGAATTTAACGATATACGTACCACGTTGCAGGCATTGTATGCTATTTATGACAATTGCAATTCGCTGCATACCAACGCATATGATGAAGCCATTACAACCCCCACCGAAGGTTCGGTACGGCGGGCTATGGCCATCCAGCTGATTATCAACCATGAGTTGGGTCTTGCCAAAACCCAGAACCCTCTACAGGGGTCTTTCATCATTGAAGAGCTCACCGAGCTTGTGGAGGAGGCCGTTATGATGGAGTTTGACCGTATTTCTGAAAGAGGCGGTGTGCTGGGAGCCATGGAAACGGCTTACCAGAGAAACAAGATCCAGGATGAGTCGCTGCATTATGAGCAGCTTAAACATTCGGGTGAGCTGCCTATCATGGGGGTGAACACGTTCCTCTCTTCTGACGGTTCTCCCACCACCATTCCCGGCGAAGTGAGTAGATCCACTGAAGAAGAAAAGAAACACCAGATTCAAATGGTTGAAGACCTGCATAAACTGCATAGCCATAAGCAAGAAGGGATGATTCGGCAATTGACAAAAACGGCTTATGGAAACCAGAACATCTTTGAAGACCTCATGGAGGTTACAAAATACTGTTCCATAGGCCAGATTACACAGGCCTTGTATGATATCGGCGGGCAATATCGCAGGAATATGTAGCAGAAAATTTGGGTAAGCTTTCCTGGGTGTCTTTTGCTTCAGGCATATTTTTTTACTTCCACTTCCCCCTTGAGAACCATGTACCCGTTCATGGCCAAGGCTTTCATTTCATTTTCACCTGGATAAACAGCAATTTCGCCCAGGTGTTTTACCCTTTGTGTGATCTCCTCCATCAGAATAGAGCTGTAAGCCAACCCTCCGGTAATAAGAATACCGTCAATTTCGCCCATGAGCACAGCGCTTTGCGAAGCAATTTCCTTAGCTATCTGGTAGGCCATGGCCTTATAAACCTGTTCTGCTTTTGTGTCTCCCTCCCCAATTCTTTTTTCAATCTCCAGTGCATCACTGGTTCCCAGGTATCCTCTCAGCCCTCCGTTTCCGCAAACTTTGCGAATCATCTGCTCTTTGGTATACTTACCCGAATAACACATTTTAATCAGTTGTCCTACTGGTAGGTCTCCGCTTCGCTGGGGTGACATGGGGCCATCGCCGGCAAGGCCATTGTTTACATCCACAATTTTTCCTTTGCGATGAGCTCCTACGGTAATACCTGTGCCCAGGTGTGCTACAATCACATTGATAGAGCTATACTCTTTTCCAATGGCCTTTGCATAACTTTCGGCCACGGTTCTCTGGCTCAGGGCATGCAGGATGCTTCGCCTGGAGATGTCTGGTATGCCCGATATTTTGGCAATGGGGTCCATCTCGTCCACACAGGAAGGGTCCACAATAATGGCTTGGGGTGCCTGGGTCGATTGCTTGGCTATTTCACTGGCTATCAATACTCCCAGGTTGGATTCGTGGTCGGCCATGGGGCGTTTCAAATCCTTCAGCATTGCTTCATTAACTTCATACACCCCTCCATCCATGGGTTTGATAACACCTCCCTTACAAACCATAATAGAAATGCTGTTCAGGTCAATATCTGCCTTTTGCAACTCTTGCAGAACCACCTCTTTTCTGTATTCAAACTGTTCCATCACCGTTTTAAATTCGGCCAGCTTTTCTCTGGGATGCCTGATGATATTCAGGAAAACCTGTTCCCTGTTTGAATGAACAGAAAGCTTCGTATTTTTTACGGTGGTTTTTAGGCTTAATATTAAGTTCTTCATAATGTGTGCATTGGATTTGTAATAATAAACTGGGTTAAAGCTCTAAATAATTGGCCAGCAATTCGGCAATATCCTGGTTTTTAACGGATTCTTCCTTGTCTTTATACTTGATACCATCGGTAAGCATGGCCATACAAAAGGGGCAGGATGAGGCAATGATATTGGCACGAGTTTGCAGGGCCTCTTCTGTTCTTTCCATAAACACCTCTTTGTCACCCTCTTCGGCTTCTTTAAACATCTGACCACCTCCAGCCCCACAGCATAAAGCCTTCTCCCTGGATCGCTTCATTTCGGTTACCGGGGTACCCATTTTTTTCAGAACCTCCCTGGCCGAATCATATTCCTGGTTACCTCTGCCCAGGTAACACGGGTCGTGGTAGGTGATTAAAGCATCCACCGTGGTGTTTTTGTCCATCTTAATCTTTCCCTGATCTAACATTTGCCGGAGGAACTGGGTGTGATGTATCACTTCATAGTTGCCCCCCAGCTCGGGATATTCATTTTTAAAAATGTTGAAACAATGGGGGCAAATGGTAATGATTTTTTTTACACGGTATGCATTGAGAAGTTCGATATTGGTTAGGGCCATCATTTGGAAAAGCATTTCGTTTCCGGCCCTGCGGGCAGGATCTCCTGTGCAACGTTCTTCCTTGCCCAGTATGGCAAAGTCAGTTTGCAGGTGTAGCAATATTTTTGTAAATGCACGGGTCACTTTTTTATAGCGGTCGTCATAGGCACCGGCACAACCTACCCAAAACAGGTATTCGGGCGATTTTTCACGGGCAGCCAAATCTGCCATTACAGGTACTTTCAGTGATGGGTTGTTCATGATTGTTGTTTTTTAAAGCTTAGGTTTTCGGTCCAGTTGGTTCTGTCATCGGCAGCGTATTGCCAGGGGGCTCCGTTATTTTCAATATTGGAAAACATGGCATTGAGGGGGCCCGGGGCCGAGCCCTGCTCAAGCACCAGGAATCGGCGCATTTCCAGGATGACGGCCAGTGGGTCAATGTTTACCGGGCACTCTTCCACACAAGCATTGCATGTGGTGCAGGCCCAGAGTTCCTGGTGGGTTATATGGCTGAAAAGGTCTTTTTTATCATCAAACGCTTTGCCCTGCTTGAGAATTGCTGCTCCGGAGTTTTCCACCCGGTCGCGAAGGTCCATGACAATTTTTCTGGGGGAAAGTTTCTTACCGGTGATATGGGCAGGGCAGGCAGCGGTGCATCGCCCACATTCGGTACAGGAAAATGCACCCAGAAGGTTGGGCCAGTGCAGATCGGTGGCATCTTTGGCGCCAAAACGGGTGTCCTCTGCAGGGGGAGCTGAATTGCCGGCACCGGGATTCAGCATCAGCTTTACCTCACGGTTTATGTCGGGCATATTTCTCATTTTGCCCAGGGGAGCTAACTTTGAAAAATAGACATTGAAAAAGGAAAAGAAAATATGCAGATGTTTTGAAAAGGTGATGTAGTTCATGAATAACAACACCCCAATGATATGAAACCACCAGGCAAAACGCTCCAGGAAGATGAGGTTTGCTTCAGACATTCCGGCAAACCAGGGTTGCATTAAGCCACTTACCAGGAAGGTACCCACAGCAGGATAATGGGCATGACCTTTGGCTTGTAAGGCTATATCTGAGGCATTCATGACCAGGATAGATGCCATGAGCAAAATTTCTGTTACCAGGATGATGGTGGCATCGGTACGTGGCCAGGTTGTCATTTCCCTGTTCCAGAACCGTCTTATCTTCACAATGTTGCGTCTTGCCAGGAAAACGACAGAGGCAATAATAACTGCAAAGGCAAAAATCTCAAACAGTGACAGTAGGATTGTATAACCATTTCCCAGGAAGGCAAGGGAGCGGTGGGTGCCAAATATACCATCGAAGATGATTTCCAGCATTTCTATATTCACAATGATAAAGCCCCAGAATACAATGGCGTGTAGAAACCCCACCAGGGGATTTTTGAACAGCTTGGAGTGTCCGATGGCAATTCGAAAGATTCGTGCCAATCGTTTGCGGCCTCCTGTCAGCTTAAGGGGTTTGGCTGATTTTATGTATCGGTAAATTCGGCTGAGCCTGTAAATAAAAAAGGCTATGGCACTAACAAATGCAATCGTGAAAACGATTTGTTCGAGCATATTTAAGGAGATTTAGGGTTATTACTTGAAGGCTTGTATCCCGGTAATGTCGTGACCTGTAATCAGCAGATGGATGTCATGTGTGCCTTCGTAGGTAATTACTGATTCAAGATTCATCATGTGTCGCATGACAGGATAGTTGCTGGTGATACCCATTGCCCCTATGATTTGTCGTGCTTCCCGGGCAATATCCAGGGCCATCTTCACATTGTTTCTTTTGGCCATTGAAACCATCTGGGCGGTTTCCTTTCCCTGGTTTTTCAGTTCTCCCAGTCGCCAGACTAAAAGTTGGGCCTTGGTAATTTCGGTGAGCATTTCGGCCAGTTTTTTTTGTTGCAGCTGGAATGAGCCGATAAACCTGTCAAACTGTTTTCTCTGAAGAGAATAGCGCAGTGCAGTGTCATAACATTCACTTGCCGCACCAATCACACCCCAGGCTATTCCGTAGCGGGCAGAATTCAGACACATCAAAGGGGACCTTAAACCTTTGGCTTTGGGAAGTAGGTTTTTCCGGGGAATCTTTACCCCGTCAAAAACCAATTCGCCAGTTACAGATGCGCGAAGGGACCACTTGTCATGGGTTTCCGGTGCAGAAAAGCCTTCCATGCCTTTCTCCACGATAAGTCCTCTTACTACCCCTTTTTCATCCTTGGCCCATACCATAGCAATATCTGCGATAGAAGAGTTGGTAATCCATAACTTGGCGCCATCCAGGATGAAATGGTCGCCTTTCTCCCTTATGCGGGTAATCATGTTGCCGGGGTCTGATCCGTGGTTGGGTTCGGTAAGGCCAAAACAGCCTGTAAGTTCGCCTTTGGCCAGGCGGGGCAGAAACTGGGCTTTCTGAGCGTCGGAGCCAAAAATATAAATGGGAAACATAACCAGCGATGACTGAACCGATGCCGCAGAACGTATTGCAGAATCTCCCCGCTCCAGTTCCTGCATAATGAGTCCGTAGCTGATATAGTCAAGACCTGCTCCTCCGTATTTTTCGGGGATAAAAGGGCCAAAAATTCCGTTTTCGCCCATGGTCTCCATCAGGTGTGTGGGGGGCTCATTCAATTGGCTGGCTTCTTCAATAATGGGTTTTACTTCCCGGTTTACCCAGTCTCTTACCGAGGATCGAATCATCTTGTGCTCGTCGCTCAGGAGTTCATCCATCAGGTAGTAATCCGGAGGTTTGTAAGTGCTGGCAGTCATTGCGGTATAGTTTGGTGACTACTGGTTGAAGGTGCAAAGGATTGCTATAGCAGCTGTAAAAATGGCTACTAATATAGGAATTATATTGCAGCATTAAAAAAATAAAAGGAAAAGAACCGGATGTTTTCAAACAGGTGTTTTGATTGGGTTTTCTGTATCGGGCTTTCCCGGGGCTAAAGCAAAAAATGTTTACATTCGTGAAGTTTTTTGTAATAAATGTAAAAACCAATAGGATGTTATGCGTGTGTTAGGAGCAAAGGTTGTTTTGATACTTTAGACTGTATCACGGCAGCCCTGTTTCCCTTGGTAATTGAAAACTCCATTTAAAAGATGATGGCTATGAAAAAAATTATTCTGCTGCTCGTTTGTTTCCACATACAGGCTGCCTACTCAGGGCAGAAAAATGAAAAGGTGATTGCAACCCAGGTTGAAGAGGTAACCGTGTTTCTGGAAGGAGCCCAGGTTACCCGAAACAAAAGTATTTACCTGGAGGGTGGTGAAACGTTGCTCAGGTTCACCGAACTCTCTCCTTTTATAGATGCACGAAGCATCCAGGTAAAAGCTGATGGAGATGCTTTGGTGTTATCGGTTAATCATCACCAAAACTTTCTTTCTCAGCCCGCAAAGTCAGCTGAATTGAACCGTATGGAAGAGAGGCTGGAGGATATAAATGACCAGATTCGCCTGGAAAACACCCGTAAATCCATATTACAGGAGGAGTTATCTTTTCTCAGGGAAAACAGAGTGATAGGAGGCAGAAACCAGGAGGTGAGCGTGGGGACATTAAAAGAAGCTGCCGATTTCTATAGCCAGAAGCTTACTTCCTTAAAAATTGGAGAGATTGAGATTGATAAGCAGTTGACTGAATTGCAAAAAGAACGAAGAAAAATTAACAATCAAATTCATAACCTGACCAGTAAGCGAGAGTATCCATCTGGTGAGGTTTGGGTAAGGGTTGATAAGGAAACGCCGGGGATGTCGCATTTTGAAGTCTCTTACCTGGTAGCAAATGCCGGTTGGTACCCATCCTACGATATCAGGGTTCAATCCATAGATGATCCGGTTCAACTTGTGTATAAAGCCAATGTAAGGCAAGATACAAAAGAGGACTGGGAAGATGTGAAACTTTCGTTTTCAACTGCAGAACCCAATGTGTCAGGGGTTGCACCTGTATTGCAAACCTATTACCTGGATTTCCATAGCCTTCCTCCTGCCTATGGCGATAGGATTGAGAGGGTCAGTGGAAGGGTGTACGATAGTTCCGGTGAATCTCTCCCCGGTGTTTCTGTTCAAGTGAAAGGTTCTACGGTGGGTACATCAACTGATATAGACGGAAATTACTCTTTAACCCTCCCGGCCAATGCCTCTCATTTGACGTTTTCTTTTATTGGGTTTGAAACAGCTACTTTGCCTGTAAACCGGTCCGTTTTGAACGTCAGGATGGAAGAGAGTGTGGTTGCACTTCAGGAAGTTGTTGTTACAGGTTATGCTGCTGACCGGGAAGAGTTTATGGATAAGCCGGTCAGAAAAATGACGCCAATAACACGTATAGAAGAAGATGCTGGCATCAGGGGGGAGGCTGACAGATCCTTGCCCATGCAGCAGGTGGAAAGTCAGACGGTTGTTGATTTTGAAATTAGTATCCCTTTCTCAGTAAAATCTGATAATACAAGCCATACTGTGGAAATGGTATCTTACTATCTACCGGCGTTTTATCAGTACTACGCTGTGCCAAGGATTGACGCAGGTGCATTTCTTATAGCCCATATGGTAGATTGGGAGAAATACAACCTGTTGGAAGGAGAGGCCAGTGTGTTTTTTGAAAACACCTATGTGGGTAAATCTTTGATGGATGTCCGGTTTGCCGGTGACACCCTGGAGTTATCACTGGGAAGAGATAAGGGAATCACCATAAACCGTGAAAAGACTCAGGATTTGACTTCAAGAAGGTTTTTAAGTACCCGTAAAGTGGAATCAAGAGGATGGGAAACCACGGTGAGAAACAACAAAAGTCAACAGGTTTCATTGGTGGTTCTCGATCAGGTGCCTGTTTCGGCTCATTCAGATATTGAGGTAACCGTAGATGAAAGATCGGGTGCTACCCATACCAAAGCCACGGGTGAAATTCGCTGGGAAGTTACACTGGAACCCAATGAACGTAAGACCCTGAACCTGCAATATTCGGTCAGGTATCCCAGGGACAAAAACTTGATCATTGAATAGGGATTCTTAAAGATAGATTTCGGGCAGGGATAAGTAAAAGGAGCTGATGTAACCGGAAGAAGACAGGCTGATTGATTGATGAAGGTGTGTTAATAAGGATTTATGGGCACAAATGGAAAGGCATGTACGGAGTTTTTAAAATGGGCTGTTCCTCAAATGGGGTATCGTTGGCAGGGGTACAGAAAAGTCAGAAATCAGGTTTGTAAACGGTTGAAAAACAGGATGAATGAGTTGGATCTGGAAGACTATGGTTTGTACAGGAATTATTTAACGGCCCACCCGGATGAGTGGATTGTGCTGGACGGGATGATGCGGATAACCATTTCGCGGTTTTTTAGAGATGCAAAGTCCTGGGAGGTGCTGTATGATATGATTCTTTCGGATTGGGGGAAAGAAACTTCCATAAAAAAACGCCCTTTGCGGGTATGGTCGGCCGGTTGTGCATCGGGTGAAGAGCCCTACAGCTTTGCATTGCTATGGGAGTTCCGGTTGTCAGGACACTTTCCGGGTATAGAGACGGATATCGTTGCAACTGATGCCAGTGAGCATATGCTGAAAAGAGCCCGCAAAGCTTGCTACCCCCGGGCAAGTCTCCGGGATGTTCCTTCACAAATGCTTTCACATGCATTCAAAGAACAGCCGGATGGCATGTTTTGCCTGCAGAAAAAATGGCAAAAGCCGGTAAAATTCAAGAAACAGGACATTCGCAGGCGAATGCCTGGTGGTGCCTTTGACATTGTATTTT
>SLQX01000127.1 GCA_007131245.1 Bacteroidales bacterium | reverse complement strand
TCCGGCTTCCTTCAGATTCCACCTCGCGATGGACACCCTTGCCTTTGGCTAATAGTTGGCGACTACAAACCCCCATAGTGGACTTTCACCACCAAGTTACAGGCCATGCACGGCACGCTAAAACAGGCAGGATTGAGGAGGTTACCTCAATCCTACCATGACCTGCAACGCAAGGATTTTTATAGTGTTTCCAGCTTTTGTAGCAGTTTTATTGCATCTTCCTGTTTCTTCATTACATACCTGGCATCCGTTTTCAACATTCCCACCCTGATAGTCCAGGCATGCTCAGGCAATGTTTGGAAGAGAAGCTCATCAGACCACCCTGCCCCCATGGCCAGCACAAAATCATAATTCTTTCTCGACAGCCAGTGCATCGCAAGTTCGCCTTTGTTGATACCTGAATTGCTAACCTCAATAACTTTACTGCCATTCAAAACCTGCACCCCTATATTGGTGGTAATAGACAATAAATGATCGCTTACTTCTTTGGACAACAAAGAAGATTGCTCAATATCAGCTTTATGGTAGTGCCATGATATGGAGTACTCTCTCTCCTGGATAAAAGCACCAGGCAATCTCTCGGTATACATTTCCAGGATGGGGAGAATTTCATCTTTCCATTCATTAGACAAAGGCTTGAAAAGCTGCCATTTTTTGGATGCAGCCTCCCTAATCCAAGTACCATGCTCAGCTGTTAGATTTACGGGGGTTTCTCCCAGCCATGCATCAAAATCGTCTTTGCCACGTCCACTGATAATCACAATGTCGGTTTGATCGGTTCTGTTGAGGTTGCTCAGCAAATCAAGCAGCTCCTTACCCGGCCGAGCCGCTTTCTGATCGTGGGTATATGGCACCAGGGTACCATCGTAGTTTACAATAATTAATCGGTTGGTGGCACTATGGTACTGTTCAAGCAGCTTATCACTAATATGCGGCTTAAGCAACTTCTTTTGAGTGGTAAATGTACTTATCATACTAATATCCACCAGGTTTTCCACAAAATCATTGGCCCATCTTGTAACATTATAGCGTTTCAGGCGATTTTGCATCAACTTATTCCGACGAATCTGCTCTTCTTCTGGAATAGCAAGGGCTTCGGCAATACTATCGGCAATCTCATCAATGCTGTTGGGGTTGATGATAATGGTTTCACTAAGCTCTTTTGCAGCCCCTGTAAACTCACTCAATATAAGCACGCCTTTTTGATCCTGCAACGATGCAACATATTCTTTGGCAACCAGGTTCATGCCATCGCGCAGGGGCGTCAACAACGAAACCGAACTCATGCGGTACTGGGCAATCAACTCCTTATGAGGCAGGGAGGTATACTGGTAAATCACAGGGGTCCAATTGACTTTGCCATAGTTTCCATTGATATTTCCCACCAATTCATCCAGGCGCTTTTTAATTTTTTGATATGAGCGTACTCCCGTTCGTGATGGAACCACGATCATATTTAAAAAAACCTTCCCATGCCATTGGGGATGTTTTTTCAAAAACAACTCAAAACCCTGAAGTCGGTTGACAATCCCCTTGGAATAGTCAAGTCTGTCAACCGACAATACAATTTTGGGTTCATCAGCACCAGGTTTCTCCGATTTAAAAGGAGAAACATCCATACAATGAAACTTTTCGTACTCAATTCCCATGGGAAATGTACCTACTTTTACAACCCTATCAGGCAAGTCAATGGTACCCATATGATTTTCCTTCCCAAGAATCCTTAACACCGACCTGAGAAAATACTGTACATAATCATGAGTATGGAAACCTATCAGGTCGCTCCCCAACAATCCTTCCAGTAGTTTATTACGACTTTCTTTGGGGAACAAACGGTACATCTCATACGTGGGAAAAGGAATATGCAGGAAAAAACCGATGGGGTTAGTTACTTCCTCGCGCAACATAGCGGGCAATAGCATCAGGTGGTAGTCGTGCACCCATATTACATCACCGGGCTTAATAACCTTCAACAACTCATCCCGAAAAATTTCGTTTAGCTTTAGGTACTCCTCCCAAAACTCATTATCAAAGGTGGCATAATTAGGAAAATAATGAAACAAAGGCCAGATGGTTTTGTTGCAAAACCCAAGGTATACTTTATCCATAAGTTTTTGTGACAAAAATACCGGAGCAGCATTAAACTCTTTTTTCACCCCTTCAATAACCTCTTTTTGGTCATTTTTTTCAATAGTCATCCCGGGCCAACCCATCCACAAATATTCGTCTATATCGGATTCGGACTTGTTCAGCCCTTTTAAAAAATCACTCATGCCAGAAACCAAGCCTCCCGCACTTTTTTCATATTTAAACGAACCATTTTCTTTACTTACAGATACGGGTAAACGATTAGATACTATCAGTAATCTCATTTTCCTTGTTTTTTTTAAAGGTTAAACTCTTTTTTATCGTTGGTTTCAAAGCGGTGGGTCTGTCCTTTTACTCCAATAGTTACGGGGTTTGCCCACCCTTTATCAAAACTTATTTTCAATTTTTGGTGATTAATTTCAAGTTGCACCCAATGCCCCCTGTAACGCAAACTAAAAGCCACCTGGTGGATGTCTTTGGGAAGACGTGGGTTAAACCATAACACATCGTCACGTATATCCATGCCAGAATAGCATCGCTGAATAATATCAAGGGTTCCGGCCATAGCGCCAAGATGAATTCCCTCGTGTGTGGTACCCCCCTGCACATCCTTAAAATCACTCATCAGGGCTTTCCGGAAACTATCCCAGGACTCTCCCCTGTGAGAGCGGGCATATACCCATGCATGAATTACCTGGCTAAGGGTAGAACCATGTGCAGTGCGTTTTCTGTAATATTCAATATTTTCAGGAATAATTTCTGGTTGGAAGGTGTATCCTAGCCTTTCAAATATTGCACCTAGCTCTTCTTTGGAAAACAGGTAAAACAGCATAAGCACATCGGCCTGTTTACCAGCCTTGTAATAGTTGCAGGAATCTCCTTCTGCCTCCAGGATACGGTCAAGTCGCAATGAGTACCCGTATTTTTGGTGGTAATAGTCCCAATTTAACTCTTTTAACTTTTCATACCCTTCAAATTGCATAATAATATTTCCATCAAAGGGTACATACATTTTGTGGGTTATATCCTTCCATTTTTCAATATCTTCATCTGCAACGCCCACTGTTTCTTTCAGGTTCAAACAGCATCCATCATCCAGCAAGTCAAGCAATTGCAATGCATGCTCAATTACCCAAACGGCCATGATATTCGTGTAAGCATTATTATTCAGGCCAGGCTCTTCAGCTTTAGCATCGGGATAGTGTGTATGATACTCATCAGGCCCCATCACCTTGTGTATTTCATACCGCCCCCTCTCTTTATTAAAGTGCGTTATACACGACCAGAATAAAGCGGTGGAAAGTATAATTTCAGCACCATGCGAAAGTAAAAAGTCCAAATCGCCCGTACTCTGGTAGTAGTGCCATACATTGTAAGGCACCGCGGCGTTTATATGGTACTGCAAGTGGGAAACATCAGGCAACCATCGCCCTGACTTGGGATTCAAATGCATCTTTTGGGTTTCCTCCCTGCCGTTGCTGCCACTTTGCCAGGGAAACATAGCGCCCCTAAACCCAGCTTCAGTGGCTGCCATGCGGGCTTCTTTCAATCTGCGGTATCGGTACATTAATAGGGAACGTGAAAGCTGGGGATGGTGCAAATCAATAAAAGGCTGGATATATAACTCGTCCCAAAAAATATGACCGCGATACCCCTCACCGTGCCAGCCCCTGGCCGGTATTCCCATATCCTTATCGATACTGTTGTAAGAAACCGTTTGATACAAATGAAAAATATGCAAACGTGTAACCAGTTGATCCAAACCTTCATTGGTCTTAATCTTAATGTCGTTGTATAACCAAAGCTGCTCCCATGCGCTTTTTTGATCAAACTCAAGATACCCGAAATCAGTATAAAGCTGGATGGATTTCTTTGCTTCATTGAGCGGATCACTGATGGCCATATCGCGAGACGTGTAAAGAGATACCATTTTTTCAATGGTATAAGTCTTTCCTTTTTTTGCTGAAAAGGAAAAATCTCCGGCCACAAACCCCGTTTGATGTACCACCTGCTGGGACAAACCCAGATTCTGCCCATTTTCTAATATGCGTGTAAGGGCAGCCTGCGCCACAAGAATATGCGACTGCTTGGTATGACTTACCAAAAAAACACTCCGGTCATCAACATTCCCTTTATTCAGAACCTCAATCTGATCCTGGTTTAAGTCGCGGTATCGTTCCACATTATTATTGATGATATCGCCATCAATACCTGAGCGTATGGTAAGGGTACCCTCCCAGTTCTCAGGAACCAAAGTCCACTGTATAGCAGCCATATGCGGGTTTTTCATGCTTACCAGGCGCTTGCTAACCAGTGAAGTTTCCCGTTGTTTATCATCACGAAACTTCATCCTGCGCTCCATAACACCTTCACGCATATTCAACCGGGTTTCAAACTCAATAATATGGGTTTTATCCAAATCAAACCAGCCTTCATTGTTGATATTGAATGTAAGATACAACCAATTGGGCCAGTTTACAAGATCCTCATTTTCAATGATCTTATCGTGAACTTTCGATTTTTTTCGATTATAACCTCCTGCAAGATAGGTACCCGGGTAATTCCAGCTTTTACCATCTATCTTTTCTTTGTTTTCAAAAACAAAGCTGTTCTTCTCCATTTCAATGGCTCCCCGGGTGGCAAAATACCCGTTGCCTAATGTACACAAAGCTTCCTGCAGGGGGTGTTCATCTTTATCAAACCCCTTGTAAATAACAATCCAGTTGTTTTTTGTCATATGATTACAACTTTTATTTAGTAAAATTACAATGATTCAGGCAGGGAATTATACCGCGAGCTATAAGCCTTCTGGTAAATAATTGGTTTTAAAGACAGTTGCCCGTTCAAACTTCATCATAAATTTCCATTAGTTTTTTGAAAAATGCTTTAACCTGGAATACGTTTTTCAGGGCATATTTTGCTGCCGTCTGCTGACCATGTCCTCCCACCAGTATACCAACTCCCTCTTTTTCTATAGCCCGGAAAGCATCCTCATCGGTAAGGTCATCTCCTATAAAAACAGGTAATATATTTTCTTTGGATGACAAATTAAGAGCATCCATAATCCATTCAACAGCTTTGCCCTTATGCCAATCAATATCAGGTTTAATTTCCACGATTTTTTTCCCTTCCCCTTTTTTATGTCCGGGGTACTTTTTCAGGATATTCTCCACCAAATCGCCAACAGTCTTTTCATCTTCCGGCCGCGCATTGCGATAATGGATACCTATGGCGTAACGCTTGCGATCCACCTGTGTACCCTGTGTGTTCTCCTGCAGCTCCCTTTCCACCTCTTTTTCTATTTTATCCAACTGGGGGATAATTCTTTCGGAATCAGGGTGCTCCATATGGAGCCCATCAGGTCCGGAAATAATATATCCATGACTTCCGGCATAAACAAGATGTTTAATCCCCACCAGATTTTCCACATCCTCTTTATCACGCCCGGTAACAATTGCCACCATAAATGTATTGGCCAATGTCTCCAGGGTTTGCTTCATTTCTTTGGATATGATGGCGTCCTCTGGCCGAGACACAATAGGAGTTAAAGTTCCATCGTAATCTAAAAAGATGGCAGGTTTTTTCTGGGTCAAAAGCTTAAAAAGCTTTTCATTGGATGGAAAAACTGGCTCCCCCTGACGTTTAAAATACTCATCCAAAATCGTTTCATCTGTCAGGTCTAAATCGTTGAAATCTTCAATAACAATGTCTGCCCCGTTTTCGCGAAGAATATCCTGATTTTTTAAGCGACTGACTCCTACCACCAGGCCAAAAAAACCCTCCTGGCCAGCCTGAACTCCTGAAATAGCATCCTCAAATACCACTGAATTTTCAGGGTTTACGCCCAGTCTTTGGGCCGCTTCAACAAAAATATCGGGATCAGGTTTGCCTTTCAATCCTAACTCTTCAGATACGGTCCCGTCAACGCGGGTATCAAAAAGATCCGCGATACCAGCCACTTCAATAATTTTTCTGCAATTTTTGCTGGATGAAACAATAGCTGTTTTATAGCCTTCTTCTCTCCATTTTTTTAATTGTTGAATGGCATCAGAATAGACCTCAACCCCTTCACGATCAATGATTTCATGAAACATCTTGTTTTTCATATTTCCCAAAGCACATACCGTATCAAAGCCAGGCGCATCCTTAACAGATCCCCAAGGTAAATCAATCCCCCTTGCATCCAGGAAGCTTTTTACTCCCTGGTAACGAGGCTTACCATCAATGTACTCCTGGTAATCGTTTTGAGACAACCCCTCCTGTTTGTTTTTAACCAAAAAACGGTCAAACATTTCTTTCCATGCTTTTTGGTGAGTTTTACGTGTTTGGGTTATTACGCCGTCAAGATCAAAAATCAATGATTCAATCTCTGTAAACTCCTTTCTTTTGTTTTGATAGCGATGCGTCATATATATATATGCTTTTTGTTTTTAACACCCCATGCCTTCTAAAGTGCAACAATTTTATTGTACAGCTTGTTTGAACAAATAAAATTACTACATTACTCCCCTTTTTGACAGAGGGCTTAATATACACAAAACATCACTATTTTTGGTCAAAAAAATATTTAATTTTGAAAAATAATTCGTCAGCATACGAGAAAAGGCTTCATTTACTGACCCTTATCCCATTTTTCAACAAAAACACACCCATTCTTTCTAAATAGTAAGGGAAAGTGCGTCAATAAATCTAATTTAACTGCAGCCTATAAACAATACTCCTATGAATAATTCTTATGCCAGCCTTGTTGCCAATCTTGAAAAACCTCCTATCCTTTCAGATCCGAAGCTGCTGCAAACAATCAGCGCTTCATCCAATAATAAACATATCTTCCAAAAGTTGAAGCAGGGACAAAAATTTTGTTTTGAAGGAACCTGGGGAACCGCCATGGCCTTTTATTCATGGTTAAAAAAACAAACAGGCAAACAACTTCCAGTGCATGACTATATGAGCTCGCGATATAACAGGGAGCTAACCAACACACTTACCGGAAGACTCTATCTGCCCATTACAAAGCATCAACCTTCCCTGAAAAAAGCACCTGAAAACCCCTGGCTGAAAGAACTCTACCCTGGCAACCCTGATTTTTTGATGCGCTTTACAGATTACCTGGGCATGAATGGAGCCAGACAATGGTATGAAAAAGGGGTCCGTTTTCCGAATCTTGCCCGAAAACTGCACCCATTTTATGGAGCCTACTTCCCCACCCGCACCGAACACCTTGTACTTTTTGACCAGTGGCTCACCGGTCAGAATTCCATCACAAACCCTGTGGACATGGGCACCGGATGTGGAGTGCTTACGTTTTATTTACTAAAACATAGAGTAAACGATATTACGGCCACAGATATAAACCCCAATGCCCTTTATAGTCTGGAGCAAGACCTTGGCAGGTACAGCCTTGACTCAAAAGTACAAACCATTGAAACCGCTTTCTTTGAGGGGCTCGATCTAAGCAACACCAACCTGGTCGTATTTAATCCACCTTGGTTACCGCAGGAAGTCAACAACACCCTGGACAAAGCCATGTATTACGGTCCGGATTTTTTTGAAAAATTTTTCGAAAGTGCCCACCAGAAAATACCTTCCAGATGTCAGATGGTTATACTTTTCTCCAACTTTGCACAGGTGGTTGGATTAACCTCCCAAAATCCCATTGAACAGGAGTGTATAAAGAAAAGCAGATTTAAGCTGGTGGAAAAAAGGAAAGAATGTTTAAAACAGTCAACCTCTTCGCGCAAGCATTGGCTAAGCCAAATCCGAATGCACGAAGAGGTTGAGTTATGGCATTTGAAAAAAAGATAAACTTTTAAAACTGCCCTATGACACCTTTACTATTCAACCAGCTCATAGGCATCGGTCTCATCTTTTTCAATAAAGGGTCGACCCTCTTCCAACCACCTTGGTGCTGGTTTATCTTTCAGGTAATGGTCAAAAAACTGGTACATCCTGATTGAAAGGTCAATGCGGTTAGGCCATTGACGCAAGTTGTGCGCTTCATCATTGTAAACCAGCATCCACACGGGTTTATCCAACCTGCGCATGGCTGTAAAGAGCTCGATACCCTGGTACCATGGCACTGCACCATCATCATCATTGTGCATCATCAGAAGGGGCGTTTCTATTTTATCGGCGAAAAACACCGGCGAATTTTCAATATAGTGGAAAGGTTTTTCCCACAAACTACCCCCAATACGACTTTGAGTGAGCTCATACTGGAACTGACGGCTCAGTCCTGAGGCCCAACGGATTCCACCATATGCACTAATCATATTGCTTACGGGAGCACCAGCCATGGCTGCGCGAAACATGTTGGTCTGGGTAACCAGGTAAGCTATCTGGTATCCACCCCAGCTCTGCCCCTGCAAGCCCATGCGACTGCGATCAATAAAGGAGTACCTTTCGGTCATGGCTTTTGTACCACTTACAATGGCATCGTAGGCACTTTGCCCGGGATAACCTGTTGTATAGGTAATATCAGGAACAAATACAATATAACCATTACTCGTGCAATAGGACCTATTGATGGTTGACCGGCTTGGCGATGGCACCCAATGACGGTGAAGACCATGGGATGATCTTTCATAGAAATACACAATCATTGGATATTGCTGCTCTTCATCAAAATCTTCAGGCAAATATAACAAGCCTTTCAGTGGATCATTGTTAAAATCCTGCCATTCAACCAGACGTACACTTCCCCACAGGTACTCTGATTGCTGGGGGTTTGTTTCTGAAATTTTACGAACACCCGAGAAATTCAAATCACTGGTATACAAATCTGCATATTCAGTAAATGTACTTTTCCTCCAGATAAACCTTTCGTTATCCCTGGCTTTTTGCAGCTGCATAAAATAAACATCGTCCATAACCAACGAGGTAAGCTCATAATCCTGCATTCGCAGCATATAATAACCACTTTGCATCGTATTTTCATCAAAAGCACTCAAGTAGAGTTGGTCCTCGGGAATGTGATAAACCCGCGGGGTCAAATCCTGGTAGCGTAAGCGTACTTGATTCTTTCTACCATAACCTCCCGTAATATTCTCCGGTTCATCTCGGCCACGTGGATCCAATTTCCATATATCATATTTGTCATAAACCAGCACAAACTCATCATCTTCTGCCCATCCTGCAATGCCATAGGGTCTTGCAAAGGCGGGGCGGTCATCATCCTCATTGTAAAAGGGGATCTCCACATTTTCTGTTAGATTTACAGTACGCTCCCTTCCAACACTATATGACATCCAGGCATCAGTATCTGGTTCATAATAAAGAATATAGTCACCGGTCAGTGAAAGGTGAACATTAGCAGGGGCAGCTTCTTTCACAAGCTTTTCCTCTCCCGAACTCACATCCACTACATACACATCCCTGGGCACGCTACCTTTCCATGAAATTTGCCTTTGATAAGGGATGTTGGTAGCACTCATGAAATAATCAGCCTTGCCATATCGATCCCTGGAAATATATGGCATCTCCTCACTGGCAAGCGGCGTTATTTCTCCACTGCGGACATGAAACACCGTCTCAAAACTACGACGTCTTTCCCGTCTTTCATTAACTTCCTGCTGGGTCTGTAGGAGAGGATCCTGCCAGTGCCATATGTCAACACTGTACTTTTCCTCCTCAAGAAGGGTGTCCTCCTTTTCTTCTTCTGGCTCAGGTGCTATACCAAAAAACACGCGACGATTGTTGTCAGAGAATGAAGGCTTTCGATATTCACTCACAGCATATCCTCCGGGCATATTACCCATGTCAGATCCAACCTTTTGAGTCCCTGATCTTCGGCCAGTGTGATGCACATATAAATCATACACTTTCACATCCGTAGTATCCGTTGTATGCAGCCACGCAAAAAGTTCTCCATCCTTGCTAACTGCCAGGTGCTTGAACTCACCATCCAAAGAGTCCAGCATATGCAACTCCTGCGATTCAGTATCAAAATAATACAGTTTTTTGGTCTCCAGGGTATCCTCTTCATTGTTTTCTTCCTGTAAAAACAAAACGGAAGAACCGTTTTCAGCCATTGTGTATTGTTCCACATAGTCAAAAACATGCATATGCTCATTTACAGGATTTTTGATTATCAGCCGCTTAAGTTTTTCAGTCTCCGGCTCTTCCTCTGCCTCTCCTACCGCAGGTTCAGGGGCAGGCACTGTATCAGACGGAAGTTTACCGTTGTGGTCTCCATCCTCTGGAATACGTGTAAAATTAAGGCCAAAAGCCAACCAATCCGAAGGTTCTTCCGGCAGCTGATAAGAAATAGCATTCTCATACAGGGTGAGTTCTCCAGACTGTAAAACGTATATTCCCAGAGAGTCCTCAGGCATTTCAGAAGGATTTTTTTCATCCAGCTTAGCCTGCCTCACCGTATCCCTTTGGGGCTCAACATGAAAAACAGCAAATTTTCCACCTGGGGAAAACCTGGCATTGGCTCCTCTTGGAATAGTAGTTTTACTTTCATTATTGAGCGACTGGATATGCAATTCCCCATCCTGTCGCTGGGGATTAACATTGTATAAAACAAAGTCACCTTCAGGCGCAATAGCAGCTCCCCTCAAAGTTTTCCAATGCTCATAATCATCATGGGTAAGGGGCTTTTTATCCTGTGCATTGGCAAATACAGGCAAAAAGAAAAATCCCAAAAAGAAAAACAAAAAACATTTCATCATATAAAAACGAATTAAATAAATAAATAACTTCGCATACAACTGTTACGCAATACATTGTGAATTATGTGGATCGGTTTCAATTAATTTCCCGATGAATTGCAAGTTACCCTCTCATTGGCTTTAACAAGCCCTTTCCTCTCTCAATCAGAAGAAGTATAAAAATATAGTTTACCGGATAGTTCAAAATCAAAGCAAAACAAAAACTATACGGACAAAAAGAACCTGTTTTCCATTACCTTGCTTTTGACAATGAAAAACAGGTTCGAAAATAAAGAAAATTTTCAAAACGAAAGACACACGGGCGGATGTGGCGTTTTACCCGGGCTTGTGTTTCTGGCTAAACACCAGGAAAGAAAAGATAAACGTTAGATTGGCTGGAACATAAATACAAAACTCAGGGCAACAAGTTTTTGAAGTCCTGGTACCTGTTCTCAAAAGTATTACCGGGATCACCACCCAGCTCTTCATGAAGGCTGTAAACTTCCTCTATCCTTTCACTATCTGGGGGATGGGTGCTAAAATAAGTCATCCAGTCGGGATTGTCAGCATTGTCCATCTTTTCAAAGAAATAAGCTACGCCCCTGGAATCTATTTCAGTGGGATACAAATAACGAACGGCATATTCATCCGCTTCAAATTCGTCCTGGCGGCTGAAAGCAAGTGCAGTGGTCGTAAGTGCCAAATCAGAAAGAATCTGTGCTGCAAGATTGGGATCATTACCAAGAATCATAGACAACACCATCTGGTAACCATAAATTTTTGTCAGGCGATTGGTAGAGTGGCGGCGGTCGGCATGTGCTATTTCATGAGCCATGACGCCAGAGAAGGCTGCTTCATTGTCAACAAACTTTATTAACCCGGTGTAATAAAAAGTATTTCCACCAGGCACGGCGAAAGCATTAAAGACGTCTTTGTCGATTATATAAACATTCCAATCAAAGCGGTCTTTAAAACGAATATCATCAGATGCAAGAATTTTGTCTCTGATGCCATGTACATAAGCATACACCTCAGGATGTTCATACATATCGAGAACTGGATATTCATCGGGATTATTGAGTATCTCCATCGTAACCTCTTCTCCTATTTCGATATCATCATTCACCGAAAAGATATTCAGTTTTCCATCATCACATGAAACTAAAAAAACAATAAAGGATAATAGCACTAGCCGAAAGGGAGCTCTAAAAAATGCTGCTGTTTTCATAGGAATACCATTTAATTAATGTTATACACAAAAGCCTGTAGTAAGTTTGATTTGTCCATAAGACAAAACCTGTAAGGCAAAACCCAAAAACAAGCAATGTTTATTATGATCGTTTATCTTAAGGTTAAATTGTTTGAAAATATCAGGCCCATTTTATTCAAATTTTGCATAAAAGTAATAAAAACCCATTGCAAAAATCACTCCTCTGAAAACTCTTTGAGCATTTTTCTGTACACATTAAATACATTAGACCGGGAAACAAAACCCCTGTACTTTCCGTCTTCTACAACAGGTAAGTTCCACGATCCGGTGGCCCTGAACTTGGCCATTACCTCCTCCATGCTATCATCAACATTTACTTTTTTGGGAGAGATGACCATTAAATCTTTAACAATTAATTTGTCGTACTTATCCCTTTCAAACATAATTTCCCGCACTTCATCAAGGGGAACGATTCCAAGAAAGTTATCGTTTTTGTCAATGACCGGGAAAATATTGCGATTTGACTTAGCAATGACCTTAACCAACTCCCCAAGAGTTTGTTCGGGGTAAACCGTTTTAAGGTTGGTTTCGACCACATGCTCCACTCTTAGCAAAGTTAAAACAGCCTGGTCCTTGTCATGTGTAAGCAACTGACCTTTTTTAGCAAGTTTTTTGGTGTACAAAGAATGAGGTTCAAAGTATCTGACGGTAAGAAAAGAAATGGATGCTGTTATAATGAGAGGGACAAAGAGCTCGTACCCACCCGTAATTTCTGCAATGAGAAAAATGGCCGTAAGGGGAGCATGTATAACACCTGCAATAAGGCCTGCCATTCCTACAAGGGCAAAATTGTGTTCTGATATTTTTACCCAGTTTACCAAATTCACAAGCCTTGCAAAAACAAAGCCTGTAATGCCTCCCATAAACAAACTGGGAGCAAACACACCTCCTACTCCTCCACTACCCGTGGTAAGCGATGTGGCGATGGCCTTAAAAAACAGCACCATGATCAAAAATCCTATAAACAAAAAGCCCGAATCATCTACAATAAAGCCCCATATACTGTCTTTTAAAAGATCTTCAGGCTGTCCGGAGAGCATAGAACGCATGGTGGTATACCCCTCACCAAAAAGCGGGGGGAAAAGAAAGATCAAAACGCCCAGTATCCCACCACCTATCAAGACTCTTTTATAAGGTTTTTTTATCTTTTTCACCCGTGATTCGACCCTCGCGTTCATTCGGGTGAAATACAGGGAAACAGCTCCAGCAGCAATTCCCAGCAAAATATAAAACGGAAAATGAGCAAAGGTGAATGGGTCTTTTAGCGTGAAGTAAAACTCTATCTGTTCTCCCAAAAAAATGGATGAAAAAAGGGTGGCTGTGACAGCAGCAATGAGCAAAGGAATAATGGAAGCCATGGTAAGATCAAGCATAAGCACCTCCAGGGCAAAAATAAATCCAGCAATGGGGGCTTTAAAAATGGCAGCAATGGCAGCTGCTGCCCCACAGCCCATGAGCAATGCTGAACGTTTAAAGCCCAACTTTGATTTTCTGCTCACATTGCTCCCTATGGCAGCACCGGTAGCTACAATGGGAGCCTCCATCCCCACCGATCCACCGAAACCGGCAGTAACCGTACAAGCAACCATGGAAGACCACATGTTGTGGACTTTCATAACGGCCTTGTTGCGTGAAAGTGCATACAATATTCGTGAAACCCCGTGTCCTATATCATCTTTCACAAAAGTGCGGACATAAAAAACGGTGATAAATATCCCAATCACAGGAAATATCAACATCAACCAATTTTCGGAAGGACGTATACTTCTTACCCATGCTTCCACATAGTGCACGGAAGTTTTAAGGATTACAGCAGCTAAAGCAGCTACTATACCAATAATGATGCTTAACAGCAATATAAAATGCTTATCATCCACATAATTGCTACGCCATAAAAGAAAGCGATCCAACAAACTCTTTTTATTCATTTTATCCTGCTACTTACTTTTTTTCAATCCGAGTCAATACCAGGGAGGCTCTTGAAATCTTTAGATATATGCCCCACACTGCAAAGAAAGACAAATATCCGAAAAATTATCAGTTTACCGCAAATTGTTTTCACAAGTATCTTATTTTTGTCAGGTAAACAGGTAATTTGTTTTTACCCAAAATGGCTTTAAAGATGAACAAAGCAGAAATAAAAGAAAAAATAAATACAGAAATTGAAAAAACAAAAAAAATCATTGCCGAATACAAAGAACTAAGCAAGCCGGTAGCTCCTGATGCATCCATAGGTCGTGTTTCCAGGATGGATGCCATCAATAACAAAAGCGTTACCGAATCAGCTTTGCGACAAGCAGAGGAGAAACTCAACAAGTTGAATTTTGTATTGGGGGAAGTAGATAGTGACAATTTCGGGAAATGCGTGCAGTGTAATCAGCCCATACCTCTGGGCAGAATACTGTTCAGGCCTGAAAGCTCTCATTGTGTCAATTGCGCCAGATAACCAGCAGGTTTGGTAAACCTAAAAAAGCTAACAAGTAATATAAACCAGGTTAATTATAAATGGTAATCAACCAATCTCCAGGCTCCCTGATATCAATTTCCAACAGCACCCGGTAAACGACTTGCCTGAATCTCCCAGGAGTTTCGTAGGTGATGCGGCACTGTGCCGGGAAATCTACATTTTGATAACCGGTTTGATGACCGATGGAATAGGTCTCACCAGTACCATCCAGCAAAAAGGTGAAGTTTCTGGCACTGATATTCTTTCGGCCACCATGCTGCAGGGTAACCAGAATACGGTCGGGCTCATCCGCAATTTTTTTAACGGTATATCTTTCTACATTAAGCACGTGGCCTACAGTATAGGGGCGGCTTACTCTTTCCCTCAGAAAGGTATCAGCCTGCCATACCCCTGACTTGGTTTTCATTACCCCATCTTCAATAAACTTATAAACACCCCTGCCATCCCTTTTGCCTTCCCGCCATCTGCCTTCATAAATACTTCCATCGCTCCACACATAAGTACCACGACCATCAGGAAATCCGCGCCGAAAGCGCCCTTCATAACGATCATCTCCACTAGCCTCACCCATGCCATGGGCAAGCCCGTTTCGACACCCCCCTTCATATTCCTCTGAAATTTCGGGTAACAAAACTTCACATTCATCCCCTGCCTGGATTTCTGTTGCCGGGTACAATACAAAAAGAATGACAGAGAATGCTA
>SLQX01000040.1 GCA_007131245.1 Bacteroidales bacterium | reverse complement strand
GTTTTTCCTTTTCCTTGTTCTGAAATGAAAGTTCTTTGTTGGCAATTACAAGTTCCGCTAACCGATTCTCTCTCTCTTTGTGCTGAGCAGATAACTCTTCATTGGCAATACGCAAACCCGCACTAACCCTATGTTGATCTGCAAGGCCCTGTTTATACAATATTTCAAGCGACAGATATTGCTGCTGTAATGCCTGCAACTCTTTGATAAGTTCTTCTTTTGTTTTGCCGTGGTAATTCATCTGTTCATAATTTTATTAATTCGGTCAGATGGAGCTCGCCAGGCAACACTTAAAAAGGCTTCTTACGCTCTTTGCGCATTATAATCATCCGCGAGTGTGTCAATAGTTGTTGTCATGGCTCGGTTCATCTGTTTATAATTTGAATAAATAGAACAGATGCCTGTCTCGCTCATGCGTGGAGAGTTCCCGCGTAAAGCGGGATAAATCGCCAACAATAACCGTATTGTTTGTTTTACCTTATTGCGAAATTATCATCATCAGCGTGTATCAATGTTATTGTCATGGCTCGGTTAATATTCTATTCTTTAAGATGCAATGACATTGCACTGGCTGATCATAGCCGAAGTTAAAAACCTTAACCTTAACTATTTAGCACTTTGTAAGGTAGGCATTTTTTTTGGATTATTAATACGTGAAGAACCAGTATTAACAATTATTATTCGCCCAGCTGAGCGGAAGTGCAGTGAACTTCGCCGAAGCATTACCAACTGGCCGGCAAAAAAAGATTGGGTGGGTTATCGCGCCCGGTAAAGGCTACAACTTTTGCAATATCCTGTTTTTGCGGAATATAAACACCTTGCAGTATTTTGGGCCGAAGATCTGGTTTCATCGCTAAAAGCCCTGCTGCAATAAGGTTATGTGTTTTACCACCACCCATAGCCTGAGTTAATATAAACAGACTGTCTTTGCTTGGATTGTCAAATCTTTCAAACACCCCTTTCAATAATGACTTCATCCCCTCTGCTATGAAGTTTTCACTGAAAAACTCTACCGGGTTGATTTTGTTTTGGGTTAAATTCGTTATTTCAAGAATAGTATCCCGGTATTTTTTTTCGTGGACTGAATCACCTAACTGTAAGGCTTGTTTTAGGGTTTTTATCATTTGTTTTCCGGTCTCTGATAATTAAAAAAACATTATTTGTTCTTTATAATTGGTCTAACCCCCAATTTTTTAAACATTTTTTTCAAAAAGGTTTAGGACATTTTCATTGTCATCCTGGTTAAGCAAAGAAAGATAGTCCCCCGTTCCGATTTTCTCAAGGGTAATACGAGTGATGATTTGTTGTTTTTTATGGGGATCATCGCCCTTTTCAAAATTTCCACTTGTGACTGTGGGTGGCTTAACAGGTTGCCAGTGAAAGACTCTATTCCTGTATCCATCCGGACTTCTTTTGCCCAATGCGTCGTCCTTTGCTATGATTGTGCAAGCGAAAACATCACCGAAAAACATCACATGACAAGTGGATGGATCTTCCGGTCATATTTACCCACTTGAGAGAACAGATTTTCTAATTGCGAAGCTTTTTATGTGTGGTTACATCATTAGGGGCTAGCAGGTAGGTATTGCGTAGGGCACCCTGGATGTAAACATACCTGATGTCCAGGCACAGTTGTTTCAGGGTTTGGCAAACTGAAGCTTTTACCCATTCCTAAAATCAGAAAACAGACTTTCTGTATCCTCATAGGTTCCAAAATTTTTTCTATATTGCATAAATTTATTTCACCCAAAATCAAACCTATCAAATCTACACCTATGAGAAAAGAGGAAACAATTGCTGTTATAAGAGATTTATCTGCCAGGTATACCGACTACACTGCTCAGAATTTGGCAAAGCTTGTGAAGATTAAATCATTAAGTGGGGAAGAAGAAGATGTGCAGAAAGAGGTAATGCGGCAAATGGAGGAGGCCGGATTTGATGAAGTTATTATGGATAAACTGGGAAATGTGATCGGGCGTATTGGTTCGGGAAAGAACATTCTCGCCATCGATGGGCATGTGGATGTTGTAGATGTGGGCAACCCGGACAACTGGGCGTTTGATCCATTTTCGGGGCACATTGCCAATGGACATGTGCATGGGCGTGGAACTGTGGATCAAAAAGGAGGAATTGCAGCTACCATTACCGCCGGCCGTATTTTAAAAGAAACCGGTGTGCCGGACGATCTTACTTTTTATGCTGTGTCCAGTGTGATGGAGGAGGACTGCGATGGCCTTTGCTGGAAGTATATTATAGAGGAGTCGGGGTTGAAGCCCCATTTTGTTATCAGCACCGAGCCCACCAATCTCAATATTTACAGGGGGCACCGCGGGCGTATGGAGATGCACCTGTCATTCAAAGGGGTCTCGTCCCATGGTTCTGCTCCCGAGCGTGGGAAAAACGCCATTTATATGGCAGCCAAGGGTGCGCTGGAAATTGAAAAACTGCATGAAAGACTACACGTCGATCCTTTCCTGGGAAAGGGGAGCATCACCATTTCTGAATTCGTCTCCGGGAGTCCATCCCTTTGTGCTGTGGCTGACTCAGCGCGGCTGCATCTTGACAGGCGGCTTACATGGGGGGAAACCAAAGAGAGTGCCGTGAAAGAGGTGGAGGACGCTGTAAATGACCCCGAAGCAAAGGTGGAGGTGCTTCATTATAAAGCAAAAGGCTTTACCGGGTTTGAGTATGGCATGGAAAAGTACTACCCTACCTGGAAAATTGATGAGAAGGCACCCATTATACAAAAAGGGGTTCACACCTTCAAAGAGCTATACAACAAAGAGCCCCTGGTTGACAAATGGACCTTTTCCACCAATGGCGTTACCATCAATGGGCTGCATGGTATTCCGGTGCTGGGATTTGGCCCGGGCAATGAGGTGCTTGCCCATGCACCCAATGAAAAGACCCCGATTGAACATCTTACCGTAGCCACCGGGTTTTATGCCCTTTTTGCCCATAATGTTGCCGACTAGTTTACCAACGTGCACACCGTATTATTTCGATTTTTGTTAACCAACCCAAATAACAGACTATGAAAGACCTTACTTCAATCCTGGAACAAATTCGCAATACTAAAGCAAGCCTGTACCAGGAAGATTTTTTACTTACCTGGCAGAAGAGCCGCTCCCAACTGGACTTAATTTTTTGGGTGGCTGCTGCCCTGAAGCGGATGAGAGAGCAGAATATTTCTACCCGGGTATTTGATTCGGGGCTGGCTGTTTCGCAGTTTCGTGATAAGTCCACACGCACCAGGTTTTCCTTTGCTTCGGCAGCCAACCTTTTGGGACTTACAGTGCAGGACCTGGACGAGGAAAAGTCGCAAATATCTCATGGGGAAACCGTAAGGGAAACATCTAATATGATTTCTTTCCTCACCGAAATTATTGGCATTCGCGATGATATGTACCTGGGGGCAGGTCATGCATACATGAACGAGGTGGCCGAAGCACTTGACGATGGTTTTGCACAAAAGGTGCTGCCCCAGCGTCCGGGTATTGTCAACCTACAGTGTGATGTGGATCACCCCACCCAGTCTATGGCCGATCTGATGCATCTTATGGAGCATTTTGGTGGTGCTGATCAGCTGAAAGGGAAAAAAATTGCCATGACATGGGCCTACTCTCCCAGCTACGGTAAGCCTCTGTCGGTACCCCAGGGAATCATTGGCCTGATGACCCGGTTTGGTATGGATGTTACCCTGGCTCACCCGCAGGGCTATGACCTGATTCCTGATGTGATGCAAGTGGCACAAAACAATGCCCGTGAGTCCGGAGGAAATTTCAATACGGTAAACAGCATGGAGGAGGCCTTTGACCAGGCCGATATTGTGTATCCCAAAAGCTGGGCACCCTACCATGTAATGGAAAGACGAACCAACCTTTTGCGTAATAAGGATCAGACTGGATTGAAAGACCTGGAAAAGGAGTGTTTGGATAACAATGCACAGTACATTGACTGGGAATGTGACCGGGCTAAAATGGACCTGACACGCAATAAGGAAGCTTTGTATATGCACTGTCTACCAGCTGATATCAGTGGTGTGTCCTGCGAAAGGGGAGAGGTTTCAGCGGAAGTTTTTGAGCAGTACCGGATTCCAACTTACCTGGAAGCAGGTTTTAAGCCTTATGTGATAGCAGCCATGATGTTTGCAAACCGCTTTGATGATCCGGCAGCAGTGTTGTCCGGATTGGCAGAAAGG
>SLQX01000184.1 GCA_007131245.1 Bacteroidales bacterium | reverse complement strand
TCCCTATTGGAAAGGCTTGCAGAATTCTGCAGGCCTTTTTTTTGTCCGGCCGGCAAAGGATCTCCTGGTAATCCATCTGAATTAGCTAAACCTGGCAGGGGCTATCAAAAATAAGGCACCCTGCCCCAAACAAAAACGTACAATGGAAAAATTAAGAATTGCCATTCAAAAATCGGGACGATTGAGTGAAAAAAGCATGGGACTGCTTAAGGACTGTGGCATCAGTGTCAGTAACGGCAACCGCACTTTGCTGGCTCCCGGTAAAAACTTCCCCGTTGAAATCCTTTACCTGCGCGATGACGACATCCCCGGCTATATTGCCGATGGTGTGGCCGATGTGGGGATACTGGGAGAGAACGTGGTGCTGGAGAAGGGAGAGGATATATCGGTGATAAGCAGGCTGGGTTTTGCCCGCTGCCGCATGTCGCTGGCCATACCCCGCGACCAGGAATACAAAGGCGTGCAGTACCTGCAGGGTAAGCGTATCGCCACCTCCTACCCCCGCATTTTGCAACAATTCCTGGATGAGAACAACGTGCAGGCTGACATTCACGAGATCCTTGGCTCCGTCGAAATTGCCCCATCTATCGGGCTTTCCGGGGCCGTTTTTGATATTGTCAGCACCGGAAGTACTTTGCTGAGCAATGGACTCAAGGAGGTGGATGTGGTGATGAAGTCGGAGGCTGTCATGGTGAAAGGAAGCGGATTATCCCAAGAAAAGGAGCAGGTGCTTGACAAGCTGCTGTTTAGACTCAATGCCGTGATGAAAGCCCGCACCAACCGTTATGTGCTGCTGAATGCTCCTGATGAAAGTCTGGATGAGATCATCCGGATCATCCCCGGGATGAAAAGTCCCACCATTGTACCTCTGGCCGAGGAGGGCTGGAGTGCTGTGCATTCGGTCATCAGCGAAGAAGGCTTCTGGGAGGTCATCGATGAACTCAGGGAAGCCGGGGCGCAAGGCCTGCTGGTCATCCCCATTGAAAAAATGGTAAATTAACTTCTGTGTGGCCACAAAAAAGGTACGAGATTTAATCAAAATCAACAAAATATTTCAAAAAGACTATCAAACAAAAAGATTATGAAAACGATGGAAACGAAAACCAAAATCATTCAAAACCCGCCACGCTCCCGTTGGTCGGAGTTGCTGAAACGTCCTGCCATGGACTCGGAGTACCTGGACCAGGCCGTTGAGGATATATTCTTTGCAGTGAAGCGCAAGGGGGACCAGGCGTTGAAAGATTTTACCCGCTCTTTCGACGGGGTAGAACCCGGGGAGCTGGAGGTGCCGTCCTCCCTGCTTGCTGATGCCGAGCAAAGGATCAGCCCGGCACTGCGCGATGCTATCCAGGTGGCTGCCACCAACATCAGGACGTTTCACCTGGCGCAGGAGTTTCGGTCGGTGGAGGTGGAGACCTCCCCGGGTGTGGTATGCTGGCAGAAGGCTGTGCCCATTCAGCGGGTTGGATTATATATTCCCGGTGGCAGCGCACCCCTTTTCTCCTCTGTGTTGATGCTCGCCATCCCTGCACAGATTGCAGGTTGCAGTGAGATTGTGGTGTGCACACCCCCTGGCAAAGATGGCCGTGTGAATCCCGCCATACTTTATGCTGCACGACTGGCAGGGGTTACCCGGGTGTTTACCGTGGGTGGGGCGCAGGCCATTGCTGCCATGGCTTTTGGTACCGAAAGCATACCTGCGGTGAATAAAATCTTTGGTCCGGGCAACCAGTTTGTGACAGCTGCCAAACAGGCGGTGCAAAAGCTGGGTGTGGCCATCGACCTGCCCGCCGGCCCTTCGGAGGTGCTGGTGATGGCCGATGAGACTGCCAACCCGCGCTTTGTGGCTTCCGACCTGCTCTCTCAGGCCGAGCACGGCCCCGACAGCCAGGTGATCCTGGTCACCACCCAAAGGAAGCTGGCCGAACAGACGCTTGAGGCTATGGAAGAGCAGCTGCAACTCCTGCCGCGAAAAGATACCATCAGGGAGAGCCTGGCCTCGTGCCGCCTTATTGTGATGGATTCGGTGGATGATATGGTGGAGATGGTCAACGGATATGCCCCCGAGCACTTGATCATCTCCATGGAAAACAGCCGTCGTGTTTCGGAGGATATTGTCAATGCCGGCTCGGTGTTCCTGGGCAACTACACCCCCGAAAGTGCGGGCGACTATGCCTCCGGCACCAACCATACCTTGCCCACCAATGGCTTTGCCAGGGCATACAGCGGGGTCAACCTGGACAGCTTCCTGAAAAAAATCACCTTCCAGGAAATTACACCCCGGGGGCTGCAGGGGCTGGGTGAAACGCTGCAACAAATGGCCACTTCTGAAAACCTGGAAGCGCACAACCTGGCAGTCAGCGTAAGACTGGATGCCCTGGACAAAGAAAACCCCAATGGAAATTAGAAAACAGAGAAGATTATGAAAGCGTTAAATTTTGCAGAAAAGCTGGCCCGCCCCAATATTTTAGAGCTTGCCCCATACAGCTCGGCACGGGAGGAGTTTACCGGTAACCAGGGGATGTTTTTGGATGCCAACGAAAGTCCTTATAACAAACCCTGGAACCGCTATCCCGACCCGTTGCAGCAGGAGCTGAGGACACGTGTGGGTGAGCTAAAGGAGGTTGAGAAAGACCGTATCATACTGGGCAATGGCTCTGATGAAACCATTGATATGCTGGTTCGTACGTTTTGTCGGCCGGGCATTGATAAAATACTCTCCATCAGCCCCTCTTACGGGATGTACCGGGTATGTGCAGATATCAACGGTGTGGATTTTGAACCGGTGCTGCTTAACAGTGATTTCAGTCTGCCCGTGGAGGATATCCTGGCCCGGGGTGGGACCCATGCCAAACTTCTGTTTCTGTGCTCTCCCAACAACCCCACCGGAAACCGCTTTGCCGGTGAGGATATCCGCACACTCCTGGAGAACTTCCCCGGGCTGGTGGTGCTGGATGAAGCCTATGCTGATTACAGCCGCGATGCGTCATGGGTACAAGCGCTGGATGATTTTCCCAACCTGGTGGTGTTGCAGACCCTTTCCAAGGCGTGGGGGTTGGCAGCCATCAGGCTGGGAATGGCCTTTGCCGCCTCCGAAGTGATACGCCTGTTGATGAAAGTGAAACCCCCTTACAATGTGAACGCACTCACCCAGAAAAAAGCCTTGCAGGCTATGGGCGAATCACAACAGATGAAAGAAAACGTGGCAGATATCATCCTGCGGAGAGATGCCTTGATGGAGCAACTGTCAGGGATACCGGGCGTACGTAAGGCTTTTCCGTCTGAGGCCAATTTTTTCCTGTTACAGGTGGATGACCCCACTTCCCTGTACCGGCATCTTTTGCAGATGGGTGTGGTTGTGCGTGACCGGTCACGGGAGCCCCTGTGTGAAGGATGTTTACGTATTTCCGTGGGAACTGCTGCGCAGGATGAATACCTGGTGCAGGCCATCCGGGGGTTCTTTTCCGGCCCAGGTGGCACAACAGGATACCCCGGGCCGGCATGGGACTACCTGGAGGAGCCCGGACGCAATGGGCTGTGCGAGCGGAAAACCACAGAAACCCATGTGCGTGTGGCAGTTAACCTGGATGGCTCGGCAAAGAGTGCTGTACGCACCGGACTGGGATTCCTGGACCACATGCTTGAGCAGATTCCCCGCCACAGTGGTTGCGATTTGTTGGTGAATGTGAAAGGCGATCTGCACGTGGATGAGCACCACACCATAGAAGATACGGCCATTGCCATGGGAGAAGCTTTTCATCAGGCCCTGGGCAACAAGGCGGGCATCGAACGCTACGGCTTTGCCCTGCCCATGGATGACTGTGCAGCCCTGGTGCTGCTCGACTTTGGTGGTAGACCGGAGCTGGTTTGGAAAGCTAAGTTCAGACGTGAGAACGTGGGTGATTTGCCCACCGAGATGTTTGCCCACTTTTTCAAATCCTTTGCGGTAGGAGCCCGCTGCAACCTGTATGTTAAAGCCAAAGGGCAAAATGAGCATCATAAGATTGAAGCCATCTTCAAAGCCCTGGCCCGTGCCATACGAATGGCCGTTAAACGTGAAGCGGGTGCCGGTTTTCTGCCAAGCACCAAAGGAGTTTTGTAAAGAAAAGGGTTAGAAATTGAAAAGTTGAATTCTTTAATTGTTGAAAAGTTGAATCGTTTGTATGAACATAGCCATAATTAAATACAATGCCGGCAACATCAAGTCGGTGAGCAATGCACTGCAACAGCTGGGGGTCAATCATGCCATTACCGATAATGCAGATGAAATCAGGGCTTCCGATAAGGTGATTTTTCCCGGGGTGGGGGAGGCCTCCACCACCATGGCCTACCTGAAAAGTAAAAACCTTGACCTGCTCATAAGGGAGTTGAAGCAGCCTGTCCTGGGTATTTGCCTGGGGATGCAGCTGATGTGCAGCTACTCTGAAGAAGGGGATACCCTTTGCCTGGGGATCTTTGACCAGCCCGTGAAAAGGTTTGCGGGTGATCTGAAAATACCGCACATGGGCTGGAACAGCCTGGCCGAAACCCGGAAGCCGCTTTTGGCGGATTTACCGGAACACTCTTTTGTCTATTTTGTCCACAGCTACTATGTGCCTGCCTGTCGTGATGCAGCGGCTATCACTTATTATGGCATCCCCTTCAGTGCTGCTTTGCAAAAGGATAACTTTTTTGCCACCCAGTTTCACCCCGAAAAAAGCGGTGACACGGGAGCCCAAATTTTAAAAAATTTCCTCTCCCTTTGAGTTTCTGCCAGGAAGAAAGAGCAGATGAGGTTCAAATAACGGGCCCGGGAGGAGTTTGAAAGTTCAGAAAGTGGCAACGAGAAATAGAAAAATAAATTCCCGGTAATCCTGGGATAGGATACTTACTAAAACCGAAAAAACAAAAACGATGCTATTGATACCAGCCATAGATTTGATGAACAACCAGTGTGTTCGACTGGAGCAGGGGGACTTTGCCAAAAAGACCCTTTACAGCAGCAGCCCGGTAAAGACCGCCCTTGCGTTCCAGCGCCAGGGTTTCACACACCTGCATATGGTGGATTTGGACGGGGCCCGCAAAAAGGAGCCGGTGCACTTTCAGACCCTGGATGAGGTGAGTGGGGTTGCCGATCTGCACATCGATTTCAGCGGAGGGATACGCAGCTACCATCAGGCCCTGACTGCCCTCCAACGAGGGGCATCCGCTGTGACCATCGGCAGCCTCGCTGTGAAAAAGCCTGCCATCACCTCAGAGATTGTCCGGAAACTGGGTCCCGAAAAAGTCATCCTGGGTGCCGATGTAAAGGATGGTGCCATCACCACGGCCGGCTGGCTGGAGCAAAGCAACCAGGATTTGTTTGCTTTTCTCAGCTACTGGCAGGAGCGTGGCATAACGACAGTTATGATCACCGATGTTGCCATGGATGGCATGATGCAGGGCCCTTCGCTAAATCTTTATGAAAGGGTACTGAAAATGTTTCCCCAAATCCGCCTCATTGCCAGCGGGGGTATTGCCACCATGAATGACATTTACAGGCTGCGTTCGCTGGGCTGTTATGGCGCCATCACCGGGAGGGCGTTGTATGAAAACACGCTGGATCCCGGAGAACTTTCTGATTATCTTTTAAATACCAAAATGTGATATGAATAATTTAGCCAAACGAATCATACCCTGCCTGGATATCCGCAACGGGCGAACGGTGAAAGGGGTCAACTTTGTGGATATCCGCGATGCAGGTGATCCTGCTGAGCTGGCCCAGCGCTATTCACAGCAGGGTGCCGATGAGCTGGTGTTTCTCGACATCACTGCATCACATGAGAAACGCAAGCTGCTCAAGCAGCTTGTGGAGACGGTTGCTGCCCGTATCAACATTCCTTTTACCGTTGGAGGCGGTGTATCAGAGCTGGCCGATGCTGATGTGTTGTTGTCAGCCGGGGCCGATAAGGTATCTGTGAATTCCGCTGCGATACTTCGTCCGGCGCTCGTGGATGAACTGGCGCAACAGTTCGGAAGCCAATTTGTGGTGGTGGCCATCGATGCGCGCCTGGAAAACGGGCAGTGGCAGGTGTACCGCAACGGGGGAAGGATACCGGTGGGGCGGGAGCTTTTTGATTATGCGCGGGAGATGCAGGAGCGGGGTGCCGGCGAAATCCTCTGGACCTCCATGAACCACGACGGTACGCAGGGTGGCTTTGCCAATGAAGCCCTGGCACAGCTCAACAGCTTGTTGAAAATTCCCCTCATCGCCTCCGGGGGTGCAGGAAAGATGGACCACTTTGCCGATGCCTTTCGCAAAGGAAATGCCGATGCCGCCCTGGCGGCCAGTGTATTCCACTATAATACCATCCCCATCCCTGTGCTTAAAACCTATTTGAAAGAGCAGGGAGTCATCGTTCGATAGCACTCATCAACAAAAACCATTGAAAATATAAGTATGGAAAAACAAATCAATTTTGATAAACTAAACGGCCTGGTGCCGGCCGTTGTGCAGGAACCCCTCTCGGGAAAGGTCCTGATGACCGGATTTATGAATCCGGAAGCACTGCAAAAAACCCGGGATACAGGGTTGGTAACCTTCTTCAGCCGGAGCCGCAATACCCTGTGGACCAAAGGCGAAACCAGCGGCCATGTTCTGAAGCTGCAAAGCATACACACCGACTGTGATGAGGACACGTTGCTTATTTATGCTGTGCCCACTGGTCCGGTTTGCCACACGGGTTCAGCAACCTGCTTCAGCGATGATGACGGTCCGGCTATCTCCTTCCTGGCCCAATTGCAACAAGTGATTCATGGCAGAAAAGGGATGTCGGGTCAGTCATCCTATACGGCCCGCCTCTTTGAAAAGGGTAGCCCGGCCATTGCCCAAAAAGTGGGTGAGGAGGCCGTAGAAACGGTGATAGAGGCCATGAAAAGCGATGGACAACGCCTGAAGGAGGAAGCCGCCGACCTGTTGTACCACCTGATGGTGTTGCTTTCCCAGCACAACCTTGACCTGGCCGATGTGGCCAAAATCCTGGAGTCCCGCCACAAACCCTGAGAGGGCAGGCATGTTCAGAAACCTTTATATGCCGGGCTTTTTCCGTATTTAGAAGGTTGTCCCGGGTGTTAAATAAGCCAGTTTGAACCGTTCATTTACTCCATAAAACGGGAAAACCGCAGAAAGCTGGTGCTTAAAAGGATAGTTTTTTTTAACTTTGGGGTTTGTTTTGCCGGAAAGGCATGTGTTGACAACTGTACCGGCCAGAATGATCCTATTTCTGTAAACCAAATCTTATACAAGTTATGAAACATACAGTATTCTTTGCAGCAGTGGCGATGTTTTTGTTCTCCTGCGGGCAGTCAGTGGGTAATAGCAATCGTTCGGAAGCTGCTGAAGACCAGCAGAAAGTATTGATTTCAACCCCTTACGGGGATATGACCGTGGTATTGTTCAACGAAACACCCCAGCACCGGGATAATTTTATCAAGCTGGTGGAGGAGGGGTTTTATGATGGAACCCTGTTTCACCGGGTGATAGAAGGTTTTATGATACAGGGAGGTGATCCGCACTCCAGGGATGCTGAGCCCGGAGAGCCCCTTGGAAGGGGAGGCCCCGGATATACGATTCCGGCAGAATTTCACCAAGAGCACTTTCATTACAAAGGTGCATTGTCTGCTGCCCGCCAGGGCGACCAGGTAAACCCTGAGAGAGAATCTTCCGGCTCGCAGTTTTATATTGTCCAGGGAAGAACCTACTCCTCGGATGAGCTTAATGTTTTTGAAGAACAAGCAGGTAAGCAGGTCGGTCCCGAACGAAGGCAGATGTACACGTCCCTGGGTGGAGCACCCCACCTTGATGATGAATATACCGTTTTTGGAAGAGTTCTGTCAGGGCTGGAAGTGATTGACAAGATTGCCGGGCAGGAGACCGACCAACGCAACCGCCCGGTGGAAGATATTGCCATTACCATGGAGTTGATTGATTAGACATTCATATTTCACATCGTTTATTTTATGACAGAGAAAATACAACAGTTGCTCAAAGAGGTAGAAAATTTCACCAGTGAGTCTATGGAGGAGGTGGAAGCTTTTCGCATCCGGATGCTTTCCAAAAAAGGACTTATCAGTGAGTTGTTCCAGGCGTTTAAAAACCTGCCCCCTGCGGAAAAGAAAACTGTGGGTCAGCAGCTCAACCAGCTGAAGGTGACAGCACTGGACAAGGTGAACTCCCTGAAGCAGGCCATTGAAGAGCAACAAACCCGGCAAAAGAGCTCGGAGAAGTACCCCGACCTGACCCTGCCTGTGGATTTTGCGCAAACCGGCAGTCGCCATCCCATCTCCATCATTCGCAACCAGATCAACCAGATTTTTGAAAAAATCGGGTTTGTGATTTCTGAAGGTCCGGAGATTGAAGATGACTGGCACAACTTTTCTGCTCTTAACTTTGCCGATGAGCACCCGGCGCGGGATATGCAGGACACCTTTTTCGTGGAAAAGAACCCGGATATAGCCCTGCGTACACACACCTCATCTGTGCAGGTGCGCGTGATGGACGGGCAGAAACCCCCCATCCGAACAATCTCTCCCGGCAGGGTATTCCGCAATGAGGCCATTTCGGCCAGGGCACACTGTATCTTTCACCAGGTTGAAGGGCTCTACATTGACAAGAAAGTTTCTTTTGCCGACCTCAAACACGTACTGGACCATTTTGCCCGCGAGTTTTTTGGAGCGCATACCCAAATCCGCCTTAGGCCTTCTTATTTCCCTTTTACTGAACCCAGTGCCGAAGTGGATGTGTCATGTCCATTCTGCAAAGGGAAAGGGTGTAACATTTGCAAAGGTACCGGATGGGTGGAGATCATGGGGTGTGGCATGGTAGACCCCAATGTGTTAGATAATTGTGGCATTGATAGCAAAGTTTACAGCGGATACGCTTTCGGTATGGGAATCGAACGCATCACCATGCTCAAATACATGGTAAACGATTTGCGGCTTTACTTTGAAAATGATATGCGGTTTCTCAAACAGTTTGAGACTGCATTCTGATAGTCTATAAAAAATCCTTTAACCACAAGTACCAGGAGGTGACGGTAAAACGTTGCCTCTTTTTTTTTGATAGCAATGTAATTTCTTGTTTTGTGCAATGGGTCTCCCATGTTTGAACGTAAAGGTTAAGGAGTAGTTTTATGTTTATAATCGTTGATATTCAATGTTGGAATTTTGAAACGATGCCATCCTGCCTAAAACAGTTTCTTCTTTTTAGTTTTTGAAACATATAAGGATGGAGCATTAAAAGTACACAAAATATTTTTCTTATAATCTCTTATATGCCTTAGTTGTTTCATTTCTAAACTCATAAGCTTCCACATAATTTATAAAGAATGGTAGATATGCTGCGTTGACCTGGCGCAGAGAAAAAGAAGATGGATAAAACCGGCCCAGCCCTGCGCGGTCTCTTTGAAGGTTTTCCCAACCTCCAAGGTGTTTTGGATGTTGTGGTTTTCAATTATATCTGGCTGGTCATCTTGCTATTAAAGTTATCGGAGTTAAATAAGGTTTATTTATTTTTTGAACCATATAAGTATTATAAGGACATGTAAGTTTTTGAAATATATAAGGATTTTAAGGTCATTTAAGCATTTTATTATATGCCATCCATGGTTCATTAACAGTATGATAAATTTCTGTATGATTTTATTCACATGTTTTTTTGATGCGTCGACATCGCGCACAAAACAATGGAACCGAATGGGTGGAGATCATGGGATGTGGTATGGTTGACCCCAATGTGCTGGATAATTGCAAAATTGACAGTGGGGTTTACAGCGGCTACGCCTTCGGCATGGGCATTGAACGCATTACTATGCTCAAATACATGGTAAACGATTTGCGACTCTATTTTGAAAATGACATGCGGTTCCTCAATCAGTTTGAGGCTGCATTCTGATAGCATTTAGAAAATCCTTTAATTACAAGTTCAAAGAGACAACGGTAAAACGTTGCCTTTTTTTTGAGGAGGCTGTAACTTTTCAACGACCCTCCCGTCATAGAGATGAACTTTAACAAAAACCTTGTTTTTCTCTGTTGAACGAGCCATACAAACAATGCAACCCCATTTGTGGGGATCCCGGTAAAAAGGAAGTACCAAACATGCCGTGTTCAGCAGATTTACAAATTAAAACGATAATGTTATGAAAACAACAAAAAACTATTTGCTCCTGGTAGTGATGTTCTTGATGATGGTCTCGGGCCTGCAGGCATGTATGCTGGATACACAAGCCATCCATGGTGACAAAAATGTGGTTGATCGTGCATATGCCGTGGATGAGTTTAACCGGATATCGGTATCGGGCATGTTTAAGATCTACCTGATTGAAGGTGAAGAAAACCATCTGTACCTGGAAACCGATGAGAACCTCCATGAATACGTAACGGCAGAGGTGCGCAACAACACCCTTTACCTGGGGCTTGCGAAAGGGAACAATTACCGCCCCTCCCGCATGGATGCCTATATTACCTTGTCGGCGCTGGAATCCATGGATTTATCAGGTGCAACCAGCCTGGAAGCTGACCACACCATTGCCGGGGAAATGCTTGCCATGCACTTGAGTGGTGCCAGCAACATTGAGCTGGATGTGGATGTGGTTGAGATGGTGACCCATGTGTCAGGTGCAGGGAGTGTCAACCTGAGCGGTGCTGCCCGCGAGCATGAGATACGACTCAGTGGGGCTGCCTCTCTCAAATGCAGGGAGCTGATTACAGAAAAAACATTGATCAGGTTGTCAGGAGCCGGATCAGCACATGTGTACGCATCTCAACTGCTGGAAGCACGACTGAGTGGTGTGGGATCCATCCGATATGGTGGTAACCCCCAAAATACCAGCTTCGAAAAAAGTGGGCTGGGAAGTATCAAACCTTTTTAATATTTTTCCGGGCAACAAAACCTGGTCCTTTGCAACCATGAAACCATTTTTTGCGCCCCCGTTCTGAATTCCAAAAGCAGGCGTTGATCCTGCAACACCATATACAACCATGACTTACAGTTTAAGTAAAGTATTTATGAACCCCAAAAAAAGTACAACCATGAAAACAAATTTTTTAATGAAAACAATGTCTTTTTTCGCAGCTTTTACCCTTTTTTCGGTTTTTTCATTGATGGCACAAATTGTAGAAGTGCGTGAAACAACCGACATTGATGGCGTTAAAGCAGGAGGCGTATTTAAAATTGAATTTACCCAGGGCGATGAATTTTTCCTTGAGCTTGAAGGCCGGGAGGAACATCTGGCAGATGTGAATACCCGTGTAAGCAACGGTGTTCTTGAGTTGGAGTATGATGGTCGCAGGCGCAATCCTGAAATCCTGGCAAGAGTGACAGCACCCGAACTCCGGTTGGTGGAACTGAGCGGGGCATCATCCTTCAAAGCATTGACAATCATTCACAGCCCGGCCCTTGAAATCATTCTTTCGGGAGCCACCTCTGCCACACTTTCGGTGGAGGTAGATCAACTGAACTCACAGGTATCCGGTGCCGCCACCCTGTTTATCGATGGCGAAGCTGTGAATCACAAATCCCGGGTGAGCGGTGCATCCCAGTTACGGGCACTTGATTTAAAGACTAATAGTACTGATGTTAGCGCCAGTGGTGCTTCCCATGCCAGGATTTGGGCTGAGCAACATGTTAAAGCCAATGCAAGCGGAACATCCAGGGTAAGCTATGACGTAGCCCCGCAGACCGAAGAAATTCAAACATCCGGCATGTCCTCGGTCAATGGCGCACGGGCAAACGATATGAGCTTTTCCACCGGACGCGATGGTGATACCACCCGGATAAGCCTGGGTGGTCGTGACTTTATGATTGTGGATGATGAAGAGGGTAAACGAACCCGTGTACAGCGCAGCAGTAGAAGATCCTTCCGGAATAACTGGTCAGGCTTTGAGCTGGGTATCAATGGCTATCTTACTCCCAACAACGATCTGAACTTATCCGGTGATGCCGAGCTCATCGATTTGCGTTATGAAAAATCAGTAGCGGTTAATATCAACTTTTTCCAGCAAAGCTTTCCGCTGATTACCCGGAATTTTGGTTTTTATACCGGGGTTGGGCTTGGGTTTAACAATTACCGGTTCGACAACCAGACCCGCATTGTGCACAACAGGGACGGACTGGAGTTTTATGAAGACTCCGTGGGTACGATTTCCAAAAACAAGCTTACCCTGACCTACATAAATATTCCAGCCATGTTTGAGTTCCAGACTGGTGCCAGCAAGCGTTCCGAAAGGTTCCATATTGGTGCAGGGGCGATGCTGGGAACACGCATCGGCACCCATACCAAGTATGTTTATGATGACGATGGCAAAAAGCGAAAAGAGAAGGATTACAATAACTTTCATGTGCCCCCGTTCCGGTTTGACCTGATGGGCCGCATTGGCTGGGGCAGGGTCAATCTTTTTGCAACTTATTCACTCAACTCTTTGTTTAAGGAAGATAAAGGTCCTGAACTTTACCCCTTTACCGTGGGAATACGCTTGCTGAACTGGTAAACCCAGAGATCTTATGAGAGTACCCCTTTGGGAAGGCTCTATAAAAAAAGCCCCTGGCTGTTTCAGACAGGGGCTTTTTTTATGATCTAGTGAAACCCTTCCGGAAGGAGGCTGTCACACTGATTGATTATTGCTGAATCTGGAGCTTTCTTGTGAATACCCCTTCTTCGGTGTGTATACTAACCATGTAAATTCCCGCTTTTAAATCATTGTAAATACGTGTTTGGGTATCATTGACAACATCGGTGTAAACCACCTTGCCTGTAATGTCGGTAATAGTGACATGCTCAATCCTTTTGTTCGAGGTAATGGTGACGTTGTCGCGGGCAGGGTTAGGGAATACATTGAGGCTTGCCAGGTCGATGTGGTCTGTGTAGGTGACCAAATCGGCCCATGCCTCGTCAATCACCATGTTGCCAGTCACTTCAACTACGCGATTGGGGGGTCCACCCCATTCGCCGCCTTCCCAGGTGCGATTGATGAAATATTTGTATTCATAGGTGCCGGCCATAAGGTTCATGGTAACCGTCCAAATCATGGAGTCATCCACGCGGGTCATGGTTTGTTCCTCTGTCAGGTCACCAGGCATCTTCCAGTCGATCATACTGCCAGTGATATATACCGCGTCGTCTTCCGGATCGAAGTCATCTGCAGGCTCCATGTTAACGTTGAAGGTTACTTCGTAGGCAACATACTCTTCCACATCGTCTGCCATGCGTGGAACGATTTGCAGGTCATCAAAGTGCTGCAGGACAACACCGGTGATATTCACCGCATGCTCAGGGACCTCTTCACCGATAAGATCGATGTCCCAGAAGTCGGTTCTGAAAATCATGGTTGTATCACCATCACTGATGGTGTAGTTGGTTTCGTTTTCGAACACTTCACCGCCTTGTAGGGGTTCTCCGTCTACCTGGGTGAATACAATGTTCACCAGCTTGACAAGCTTGGACTGGTCATCTGGTGACAATGCGCGGATGCCAGATACGTAACCCAATAAGTAAGGGTCAACCGGGGCATTGTCAATGGCATCACCGGTGTCCATGTCGGGCTGAAACTGCAGCATGTTGTTGTGTGTATTGAGCTGCCCACTTACACCGGTAATTACATCATAGAGGTTGTAATCGGTGGTGATAATACCGGGGTCGTCATCAAGCATGATGGCAGCAGTTTCATCCTGAAGGAACTTGCGGTTGCGGTGGTCATCCTGGGCTACCAGGGTTGCTTCACCTGTGTAGAGGTAAATGGTGCCATCTTCGTGTTGCTCGCGAAGCTCGGCTAATGTAGCTACCTCGTTGTTGTTTTCTTCTCTAAGGGTTATCTCAATATCCAGGAGGTCATCCAAAACGGTGAACTCAGCATTTACGATATCGTCATAACCTGTAGCGGTAACATTATACGTGTAGGTACCGGCCTCAAGTTCGATGGTTGCAATGCCATCAGAGTCAGTTGTTAAATCATCATTAGTATCGGCTATTGAAATTGTTGCACCTTCGATAGGTGCATCCGCTTCATCCGATACAGTGAAGGTTACTGTAAAGACTTCCTGAAGCTTTGCATTAAGGGTTATGTTGTCCATTGCTTTGTTTGTCGCTTCCTCATTGGCAAAGCTGTCCAGGGTAAAATGATCATCGGAAATATGTCTTTCTTTACCAGCATTGTCCTCAGTGACAGGTAAATCTTTTAGGGTGGAGCCAGCAGGATTGTCTGCATTGTTGGTGTTAAATACTGTTCCCTGTCCCCAGCTATTCATGCTGAAGACAAGCATTAGTGCTAAAAGCCACGTTGAAGTCCGGAGTAGTGTTTTTTTCATACTAAAAAACATTTTGGTGATTAATTAATGTGATTAACTTCTGTTTAAAAGCTAACGGTGTTCTTGTGTAAATGCTTTACCCTTTTGGTGGGTAGGGGCAATTATCCCTTCTCATAATTTTGATCAACAGTTTTAACGGGATTATGTTTAGGTTATGGTCGAAGTTTTGTTGTTATGTGTTTGGGTTATATGTGATTTAGTCGTGTTTTGAAGCTTGTTTAGCAGCTCGTGTGGATGCAGAATTAATAAAAAACCATTGTTGTTCCGGTAAAAATGGATGAATTGTCCTGAAACATTTGTCAATTGTGCCATCCCTGGGGGATTTAATATACCGGGGTCACATTTGTCTATAAACAGTTCACTCCTGACGGAGTTCGTGCAAAATATGAGCTATTAGGCCAATTCCTTAAGGATGTGATACTTATATTGAGAAATTTAAGCTCCAAAATGAGTTCTGTAGGAGCGGGACTCATTTAACCGGATAACAGTGAAAAACACCAATAAAAAAAGCCCGTGGCTGTTTGTGCCACGGGCTTTTTGTGATAAGGTGAAAGCCTTCGTGAAGAAGGTTTTCACAGTGAGTGGTTACTGCTGAATCTGGAGTTTTCTTGTGAATACTCCTTCTTCAGTGTGTATGCGTACAATATAGATTCCGGTTTCGAAATCATTGTAAATACGCGTTTCGGTGTCATTGACAACATCGGTGTAAACTACCTTACCTGTAATATCGGTAACAATCACGCGTTCAATTCTGCTGTTTGATGAAACGGTGAAGTTATCGCGCGCAGGGTTGGGGAATACATTGAAGCTTGCCAAATCCATGTGATCAACGTAGGTGCCATCATCGCCCCAAATATCGTCAACCACCATGTCTTCGGTTACTTCAACCACGCGGTCGTCGCCGGCATCCCATTCGCCGCCATCCCAGCCGTCGTTGAGGAAGTACTTGTATTCATACGTACCAGCCTCAAGGGTCATGGTGATGGTCCAGATCATG
>SLQX01000009.1 GCA_007131245.1 Bacteroidales bacterium | reverse complement strand
GGGCAATGGCTTTTTTAAGACCGCCGGCCCCATCGCTGACCACCAGTAATGGATGAGCCAGTCCACGGCTTTTTAAGTCTTCAAAAAATTCACCCCAGCACTCGGCTGATTCACTGGCTACCGTTTAAAAGATTTTCAATCGTTTTGCTCAATACTTGAGAAGGTTTTACTTTGTTATTCATGGGTGTTGTCTTATTGGTTTTTAGGTTATCTGTTGCAAGACAACCAAATCTAACCTTTAGACAGCACCTTTTCTATTTTTACACAAGTATAGGGACATCACCATTCCTGTAGAACCAACTTTAGTTTAACTCTATCTTTTTAGTATGAAAAAAATACTCTTTTTTTGGAAAAAATTAGGAGAAACCTTCTGGTTTGTTCCTGTACTGATTATAAGTTTTTCAATTCTGTTGGCCTTTTGCTCAGTATATTTGGATAGTTTAATTACTATTCCTCGAGAAGGATGGAGCCGATTCTTTTTAGTGAACAGCTCAGATTCTGCACGCAGCATATTAACGACCATCTCCAGTGCAATGATGGGTGTGGCCGGAACTGTTTTTTCCATCACACTGGTAGCGTTGACACTAGCATCTTCACAATTTGGTCCGAGGCTCATTAAAAACTTCATGTATGTACGGCTCAACCAGGTAGTGCTGGGCCTATACATTTCAACCTATCTCTATTGCCTTCTGGTTTTAAATTCAGTTACAGACAGTAACATATATACATTTATTCCTTCCATCTCCATACTTATAGCAATTTTGGCTGCCGTAGTAAATATTATTTTACTCATCATTTTTATCCACCAAATCGCCATGAGCATTCAGGCAGATAAAGTGGTCTCTGATATTTCAAAATCGATCTCTAAACAAGTAGAAACACTCTTCCCGGAAAAAATGGGGGAGGAGATAGAGAATGAAGAATACGTTAATGTAACTGCTGCCATCTCAAAGTATCCAGAACAGAATTCAATAAAATCACCAAAAAGCGGCTATATTCAGTATGTAGATAATGAAGCTTTGATGAAAATCATAACCAGGCATGATGCGCTTCTTGAGTTGGACTGCAGACCCGGAAATCACTTAGTGGAAGGTGCAGCAATAGGGAAGATCTTTTCAAATGGCGAGTGGAAAAAGAACGAAATTGAAAAGATTGTTAGCCAATATGTAATTGGGAATACGAAAACATCCCAGCAAGACCTTGAATTCTCTATCCAGCAGATGGTCGAAATAGCGGCACGGGCGCTTTCTCCTGGGGTAAATGACCCGTATACCGCAATAACATGCGTTGATAATCTTACATCAATAATGTGCTATTTAGCGCAAGCAAAATTCCCTTCAAAATATCGGTTTGATGAAGATGGGAACCTCAGAATTATTGCTGATACATTAGACTTTGAGGGCATTTTAGATACCGCTTTCAACCAAATCCGGCAGTTTTCAGAAGATAGTCCTGCTGTAATTATCAGGATGATGGAAGCATTGACGACCATACATGATTTCACAAGTAAAGAAAGCCATAAAAAAGCAGTAATCAGACATGCTGAGATGGTTTTAAGCAGTGGTAAGCAGAACATTGAAGAAGAAAATGACATTGAAGGTCTTACTGAAAGAGCTGTAAAGATTTTAAACAAATAAAGAACCACTGACAAATATCGAGTAGGCGCCCCCCCCTAACCTTATTTTCAGGCCAACTGCTTATATTATAATCAGAAATACCTTACATAAGTAAATCCATATTCCAAGATGTAATCTGATTCGTCATTCTTCTCATTGCTTCTGTGATGTTCCAGGTATCACTAACTTGGATCACAAGTACCCGACATCGCTTCTGAATGTCTTCTGTCAAAATATTACGTTGTCATGTTGTGACCCACAAGATGTGATAGCTCGAACATGTTGTTGTGAGGCTTCGGTTTTCACATAGGTCAATGAATACCAAAATATAGACTTTTCGAAATACTAAAGTTCTGCATTAAAAGTGCAGGGTTTTAAACCCTTCTCTGGGACCAATAAAGTTATTTTGTACATTCTAAAACGTCTTGGGCAGCCACGGTAACATATATAATATTTATTAAAATATATGTAATGCCCCTCCGGATATATTTGATGATAATTAACTTAGCATGCTTTAAAGTTGCGTTTCGGCTAACTCATTCAAGATAGTTCTCATTAAAGAACATTGTTGCAAACTGTGTTTATGATGAAATTTAAGCACAGTTTACTAAATCTTAGACAGTTGTTTTTTTGAGTGGCGTGGCTGTTATAAGGCGCCACTTATCGATAATGCCGTTAACTCTATAGGAAAAAGAAGGTAAAATGGCACAACTTTCAATCAGCTCAACGTGGTCCTGGCTGCGCGAGTACTGGCTTAACCCGCGCCGAATCCGTTTCTGGCTTACCGTCGTAGCCATCCTGTATACGCTTGTTGGTTTTCTCGTAATCCCTTTGGTAGCAAACAGCTATGCGGTCAATACGGCAGCGGACGATCTCGGCCGCGAGCTGCGCATCGGGGCTATCCACACCAATCCGTTTACGCTTACCTTCGAGGTTGAGGATCTCGCTCTGGACGACGTTGATGGCCAGGAACTCATAGGCTTCGAGCGTCTGTTCGTCAACGTGGCTTGGTCCAGCCTGTTCAAGTGGACGGCAGTCATACCTATGGCGCGCCTGGAAAACGCCCGCGTGCATGAGGAACAGTTTGACTCGGGGCAGACGCGTTTAACCCGTCTGTTGGCCGAGTTTGAACACCGGCCGCTGCCGCGCACCGAGCCTGAGGGGGCCATCATTCGGCCTGAACAAACCGGCCCAACTGTGCCGATTTCGCTCGAGGATATCGACTTTTCACTTGACGATTTCATTTTCGACCACGATGCCGTATCGCCGTTTCAGGTCAATGGTCGATTCGAGCTGGGTGGGGAATTCGCCTTCGACGGTGAAGTCCAGCTACTACCCGAGCTCAACCTCTCCGGCATGCTCGATGTCGATGAACTGGCACTGGCGATTGCGGAACCATTTGCCCAGCGCTTTGCGCACGTCCGTGTAGGCAGTGGTAGCCTGAGTGCCGAAGGCGAGCTGCGCAGCGACCCCGGCGACCCGCTAACCTACGCCGGCAGCGCCCGGATCGATGCACTGGACATCGGCGAACGAGACGGTGGCGAGGTTGTCGTGGGCTGGAAGTCGTTAATCATCGATGAGATCGATTTTCGCCTCGGAGAGCGTTTGCTCGAGCTGTCGGTCCTTCGGCTCGATCAGTTCTCCTCCCGGGTGTTTATCGCCGAGGACCTCAGCACGAATCTGGGTAAATTGCTGGTCGAGCAGCCCGTCACCCCGCAAGATGAGACCGAGCCGCTCGATATCATAGTCGATGGCGTCCGCCTCGAAAGTGGTGTATTGGACTTTACGGACCGTTCTCTGCCTCTGCCGTTCACCGCCCACGTGCAGAATCTCAGGGGTGGCGTCTCGCGGCTTACGCCAGGACAGGAGGAACCGACGTGGATTGATCTGGAAGGACAGGTCGCGGACTACGGCCAGGCCCGGATAAGCGGGGAGCTGAATCCGTGGAACCCGCTCAGCCGCGTGCGGGTCGATCTCGTCTTCGAGAACATGGATATCCCGGATTTGACCCCCTATGTAGTCGAGTTTACCGGCCAACGGATTTCCGAGGGTCGTATGGATCTCAATCTCGGCTACATGCTGGACGATGGTCGTCTCGACGCCAGCAACCACATCGTCCTGCGCGACCTGATGCTGGGTGAACGTATACAACACCCGGACGCGACGAGCCTGCCGCTTAGTCTGGCCATCGCGTTGCTCAAGGATAGCGAAGGTGTGATCACCTTCGATATACCGGTGCAGGGTGACGTCAACGATCCCGAATTCTCCTTCGGGCCAGCAATTCGTCAGGCGCTCACGGATATACTGCAAAGCATTATCACTTCACCGTTCAGTCTGTTGGCCAGCCTTGTCGATGGCACCTCCGACCCCGACGAACTCGCGAAGGTGGCCTTCGCCCCGGGTTCCAGCGAGGTCGCACCACCGCAACGGAAAGGCCTTGAACAGTTGCGCGCCGCTCTCGTCAAACGGCCCGAACTCGCGCTCAAAATACCCGCACCATATGCACCAGACGTTGACCGTCTCGCACTCCAGCGGCAACGGGCCCGGGCAGCTATGGTCAAGCGGCTGGACCAGGCAGGCATCGATGTCGCCAACCCGAGCCTGGAGGCCGCCGAAACCAGCGAG
>SLQX01000206.1 GCA_007131245.1 Bacteroidales bacterium | reverse complement strand
GTATCATCCCAATCAATGTGACGAACTCTTGCCTGGTTGGCATGAGCTGCGATATAACCGTCAGGTACCCTTGTGGCAACCCAAACGGCACCGTCTCCATGTTCACCTTTGCCTATGAATTCCATTACCCATGCTTCGTTTTTATCAGCAATGGAGAAAGATTCCCCGGTACTGTTGTATCCATGCTCATCAACAAGGCCGGTCATAACTTCAATGGCTTCACGGGCTGTTTTGGAGCGTTGTAAAGCGATGTACATCATGGCTCCGTAGTCAATAAACCCATTGGGTTCGTGCAACTCTTCCCTGCCGGTAAAGGTTGTTTCTCCTATGGCAACCTGGTGCTCATTCATGTTGCCAATCACCCGGTATGTTTTTTCAACCTGGGGAATACGGCCCAGCAGATGGCCATAATGCCAGCAAATAATATCCAGCGAATCTCCTTCCTCATATTCGTTGCCGGGATAGTAGTATAAGGGATCCATAAAACCACCGGCATCTGCCAGGTAGCTAATCATAACGCTTCCGTCAGCACTGGCTCCGGCCGATACCAGCACATTCGTACATGCCTGAGTGCGCGGAGCAAACATTCCTAACAAAAGGAAGAGAAATGTAATTTTGATAAGAGATATCTTTTTCATAAATAGGTTTTGATTAATAGTTATTTAGCAAATAAATAAAAACTGTTTATTTCGTATTTCAAATTTTTACACGTTCTTTCAAACGAAAAAGCAAATTACACCATTGTCTTTTTTTTATTTAATGGGCTCCCCGGGTTGCCTCCACTTCACATCAAAGAAATTGGGTCTCTCCTCAACCGCACGCCTTCTGAACTCTTCCGGATAACCTATTCCCTGGGGCCAGGGACGTAATACATCTTCATCACGTATGTAACGATCGTTGTACCTGGAGAACATTTCTTTGCTGAATTCCCTCCAACGATCTACCACAAACTCCGCATTGTTCACACTGAAGTCGGTAAGATATTCTGCCATCATCTCTTTGTCAACTTCATAGAGCTCTTTGGCAGCTTTATCCACAGCCCTGCTCATGGTAATTGCACGATTTTCAAGCTTTTGCTGCTCTTGTTTTACATCATCTATCATGATGCTGAACTGGGCATACACATAGTTGGCAAACAGGTCAAACGTCCAGTAACCCGAATCCCAGTTAAACTCCATGGGGTCAGCGATGGTAAGTGACCTGGGAGGCTCTTTCATACCCATATAAAGAGGCATAAATACATTGAGATAATTATCATCAAGACCGTACCAGCAAATTCCGCCAATCTCATCAGGAAGCCAGTTGCGGGCCTGGGTTACAAAAGAAAAAGCGGTTTGGGGTTGAGAAACAGGTCTTTCCCATGCATATTGGATGGTATCTCCATTTTGTTCCAGCTCAAAAAATACAGGGCGCCAGCGATAAGGGTTGTTATAAGGGCCGGCGGCAAAGCCTTCACCTGTAAAGTAAGGGGTGTCATGAAAGTGATCGCGCAACAGACCAACCATCGATTCAACGGTAATTTTCTCATCAGGTTTGATGAAAAGTGGATAGGGATCGGCACCTTCAACGCAGCGCCAGTAGTCGGCCGAAAACTCTTTGGAGGGAGAAGCATTGTTATATACGCTCCATACACGGCTTTCACAAAGCAAAAGAGATGTTGGAGTTACCGGATCGTATGCTTCCTGGAAGTTAAAGTTTCTTCTACGCCCTTCATACCAGCCCATTTCCTTTGCGAAATCTACAACGTCATCAGCCCACATCCAGTTATCAGTATCCCTCCAGTCAATTTTTCTAATCCTCGACTGGTTGGCATGGGCAGCTATATAGCCATCGGGAACGCGTGCTGCTACCCATACAGCACCTCTTGCATGTTCGCCCTTACCAATAAAATCCATCATCCACACCTCATTTTTATCGGCAATGGAAAAGGTTTCACCAGTATCTTTATAACCATAAATTTCGGCCAACTCTGCCATGATTTCAATGGCTTCGCGTGCTGTGGAGGCGCGTTGCAAAGTAATCCAGATAAGATTGCCATAATCAAACAGGCCATCGCCACCATGTAGCTCCGAACGGCCGGTAAAAGTAGTTTCAGTAATGGCAACCTGTTTTTCATTCATATTGCCTATTACACGAAAGGTACGTGGTACCTGGTGTATTGTACCCAGGTATTCGCCTTCATGAAAGCCGTAAACGTTCAGCGAGTCTCCCTCTTCATGTTCCCCTCCCGGATAAAAATGCAGGGGCTGAGCAAAACCACCCACATCATAGGTCCAGCTGGTCATAACACTACCGTCGGCACTGGCACCCGCCGAAACAAGTACGTTGGTACAAGCCCTGGATTGGTGATTTAGGATATTCATCAACAGAAATAAAGCCATCCAGAGGATAGGAAAGTTGATTTTCTTCATGTTTGTTCTTTTTTTGAAAATGTATAGAATTGATTGTTCACAAAAATTAAGGATACAAAAATAACATTTTGAGGGAATTATATATACTACCTCCGGAACCCTCCATCAAAAGCACATCGTTTTTTCGACCAACCAACAAATATATCTATTTAAAAGGCGAAAATATCTGCAAAAATATTTTAGAAAGGTTTGTTTATCAATTATTGCGAAAAAATCATTAGGTTTGTGTAGTAAAGAGAAACCTGGCAAAAACGCCTATCAAATAAAACAAATACCCATTAACATGTACAAAAAAACAGCACTAGTCATTATTTCTTTATTGATAATGTTAGGATGCGCACAAAATCAACAACAAGAGGAAAAAGATGCAAAAGAAGAAAAGCCTTCAACGGTTTTATTTTTAAATCAACTTCAGCAATTATGCAACACAGAATTGCGGGGAGAGGTTTTTGCTGATAACCATAATCCGGAAACGGTAGGCAGTGCGATGTCATTCCGTTTTGAGCAATGTACAGATGAAGAGGTGCGTATCATAACACAACTACCCGGAGAAGAAATATTTACCATCATTATTACTCTGATGGACGATGAGTTGTTGCTGAAACACGATGTGCGTGACACCCATCTTTCTCCCCATGACATCACCATGTATGGAGGCTTTTCGGATGAAAAGGGTAACAAAAGAACCCAGGTTTTCCCGGTTCATAACTTTGGTGGTCAAATGTGGCCGGGCTATGAAAATACTTTCTGGGAAGTTTGCTATATGCCCCAGGAAGGCAAGTTTGAGTATCTTGAAGTTGCAGAGGACATGGTGAAAAGAAATTTTGTGGCCCAAACACCCAACCAATAATTTGTAAGATGAGCAAATCCCCCAAACACCAAAAAACTAAAAAGTTCCTCAACAAACCCAATATCCATGGTGGAAAGGAGCAACTTAAAAAGTTTATAAAGGAAAATCTTCAATACCCGGAGGAAGCACTGAAAAACCAAATCCAGGGCGATGTAATTGTGAAATACAAAATCAACGAGGATGGAGAGGTGTTTGACCCGGTGGTATCAAAAAGCATTGGGTATGGATGCGATGAAGAGGCTGTAAGGCTTGTAAAGTTAATTGCCTATGACCCGGTAAAAAACCGTGGAGTAAAAGTAACTGCACACAACAAAATCAAAATTCCATTCCGTTTACCCGACCAAAAACAAAAGAAATTCAATATGGTTTATACACCCCCAGAGGAAAAGAAAAAACCCGCAAAAGAAGAAAAAAAGCCCGGGGAGTCTTCTCAAACGACCTACAATTATACAATCAAGTTATAACTATAACCTCACAGTCGGCAATTATTGCCACTTATTTATATCATACTTAGTCACCAAATGCATAGATGTAATGTAACCCCAGGTGACTGCTTTCCCGGGAAGATCCGGGTATAATAAACTCCGTTTAGTTATTAAATCTTTCTCATATGAATCCCGCAAAAATAAGAATTACCAAGCAGTTTAAATTTGAAACTGCACATGCCCTCTGGGGCTATGATGGCGCATGCCGCAACATCCACGGACACAGCTACATCCTTTATGTGACTCTTTCCGGCACTCCTGTACAGGATCCGGATGACCCCAAGTTTGGTATGGTGATGGATTTTTCAGCATTGAAACAAATTGTAAACGAACAAATTGTGCATCCTTTCGATCACGCTTTACTTGTGCGGAAAGGTACTCCCCATGAAAAAATTGCCAAGTCGGCAGATTTGTTTGGCAAGATAATGGAGATGGACTATCAACCCACCTGCGAAAATATGATAACCGATATTGCCCAAAAAATTTCGGCCAAACTCCCTGACC
>SLQX01000001.1 GCA_007131245.1 Bacteroidales bacterium | reverse complement strand
CCAAATGAAAAGGCAGCAAAATCTACAAGTTTTCTATGATTTACCCACAAAATTTTGAACAAAAAACCGGGTTTGACCAAATCCGGCAGATGGTGAGCAAGCTTTGCCTGAGCAGCCTGGGGCGCATGTATACGAAGAAGATGAAGTTCAGCAACCGGTTACACCAGGTCAGTGAATATCTCGAGCAAACCGAAGAGTTCAGGCTAATCCTTATCACCAACCAGCCCTTTCCCGCCTCCGATTACCACAACCCACTGGATGTTTTGGAGCGTATCAGGCTTGAAGGCACTTTTGCCGAACCTGAAGAGCTGGGGGAAATACGTACATCCTTAGGTACCATCGTGGAGATTCTCCGTTTTTTACAAACCACTGAAAAAGAGGATACGCTAAAATACCCGGTTTTGCACAAACTGAGCAGTGAAATATACGTAGACAAAGCAATTTTAAAAGAATTGGATCGCATCCTTGACGAACAAAACCAGGTTCGCAGCCACGCCTCGCAAACCCTTTCTGCCATCCGGCAAAAGATGACAAAACTGGAATCGCATGCCCACCGGAGAATCAACCAGCTTTTGGCCACCGCAAAGCAAAAGGGCTGGGTGCCTCAGGATGTTGAGCTGGCTCTCAGAAACGGCAGGCAGGTACTTCCGGTACCTGCTACCTACAAAAGAAAAATCAAGGGATTTGTACATGACCAATCGGCCACGGGTCAAACTGTGTTCCTGGAGCCGGAAGAGGTTTTCGAAACCAATAATGAGCTGCGGCAACTGGAAATGGAAGAACGACAGGAGGTCATCCGGATACTCAAGGAGTTTGCCGGTTTCCTGCGTCCATACCTTCCCGGGCTGAAAAATGCATATCACTTCCTGGGGAAAATTGATTTTATACGGGCCAAGGCAAAGACAGCACTGGCAATGGATGCCATGAAACCCCGTTTACAGCAGCAACCTGTCATAAACTGGATTCGTGCAAAGCATCCATTGCTATGGCTCTCTTACAAATCCCAGAAAAAACATGTGGAACCCCTTACTATTCAACTGAACCAGCAGGACAAAATCATTGTAATTTCAGGCCCCAATGCCGGAGGGAAATCCGTTTGTCTGAAATCTGCCGGTTTGATACAGTATATGCTGCAATGTGGCTTGCTGGTACCCATGGAGGACTATTCAGAAGCAGGCATTTTTAACAAAATCTTCATCGATATTGGTGATGAGCAGTCCCTGGAAAATGATCTGAGCACCTATAGCTCACACCTGGCTAACATGAAATTCTTCATCAGAAATTCTGACCAAAACACCCTTTTTCTCATTGACGAGTTTGGAGCAGGAACCGAGCCCAGGCTTGGGGGTGCCATTGCCGAATCAATCCTTGAAGAGTTGTTGAAAAAGCAGGCCTTTGGCCTGATTACCACCCATTACGCCAACCTTAAAATCATGGCAGGCAAACGGGAGGGTATCGTCAACGGCTCCATGTTATTCGACACCCAGAATATGCGTCCACTATACCGGTTAAAAACCGGCAATCCGGGGAGCAGCTTCGCTTTCGAAATAGCCAAAACCATGGGATTGCCCGGAAAAATACTACAAAAAGCCGAGAAAATTGCGGGCTCTGAACACATCGATTTTGACAAGCAGCTACAGGACCTGGAGCTGAAAAAGCTACAGCTGGAGGAAAAAGAAAAGCAACTCAAAGCGGGAGATTCATTCCTGTCGGAAATGATAGATAAATATGAAAAGCTAAACCACGAGTTGCAAAATCAAAAAAAAGAAATCATCATTGCTGCAAAAAAGGAAGCCAAAGAGATACTGGACAACAGCAACCGGATTATCGAAAAAACCATCAAGGAAATAAGGGAGAGTGGTGCCGAAAAAGAGAAAACGAGAAAATTGCGAGAAGATTTGGGTGTACTTTCAAAAAAACACCAGGATGACATCGCCATCGAACCAAACACCGGTGTTCGTAAAAGCAAAAAACAGAAAAAGTCTTCACCTGCTGAGACTATTAAAGTAGAACCAGGTCCCCTGCAAAAAGGAGATAATGTGCGTATAAAAGGACAACAAAGCGTAGGTGAAATTATGGAGCTGGGCCCCAAAGATGCCATGGTTGCTTTTGGAAGTATTCAAATGAAAGCCAGGCTTGACAAACTTGAAAAGCTCAGCAAAACAGCCTTACACAAATCCGAAAAAAAAGCGGGTGTCAAATATGATTTTGATATCAACGAAAAAGCCACTGCTTTTGACCCCAGGCTGGATGTTCGTGGAGAAAAAGCTGAAGAGGCCTTAAACAAAGCAAGAAGATTTGTGGATGACGCCATATTATTGGGAGTTCGCCAGCTCAAAATTGTTCACGGAACAGGTACAGGCATTTTGAGAGAAGCATTGCGCGACTACCTGAAAACCATTCCAGAGGTGAAGCATGCCCGGGATGAGCACCCCGACCGAGGAGGACAGGGTTGCACACTCATTGAGCTTAAAATCCCCTAGAATGGTGATAAAGTGTAAATCAGGATACCCAAAAACCAGGCATCTGTTTACTTTCCACTTTATCGAATAGAACGGTCAAGATGTTGCCGGGATTTTATTCAATGGTTCCGTCAAAATCTTTGATATACTCATCAAGGTCGGGCTGATTAAGGTAAACATCCTCCTTGAAAAAAACCAAAATGGGTTCAAAATCCCTGGGCTCCCTGTAACCGGGTATTGCCGTTATAAGATTAAGCTCTTCATCGAAAAATGCTACTGAAGGATAACTCATTCTGCCCTGCAGAACGGCACGGGCAAAGTTATGAGACGACCGCCTCTCACCAGGGTTCTCATTGATATACTCTTGCCCACGGAAGGTAATGGGGTCATCTTGCTCAGCATTGAGTTTTACAGGATAAAAGTTTTCATTGATATATTGTGCAATATCAGGATGAGAAAAAGTATTGGCATCCATGCGCTTACACCACCCACACCAATCCGTATAAATATCTACAAAGATTTTTTTAGGGTTTTGCGCAACCAACTTTTCTGCCTCTTCGATGCTGATCCAGTTAATTTGTCCTTTTTCTTCATCCTGCCCTGCATTCACATTCACTACAAAAAATAGTGCAACAACAAATAATAGCATGGTTTTTTGTATCATAATAGAAATTTTTCTTGTTGGATAAAAAGATTTAAATATTTCAGTATTGCAAAAATAGCGCTAAAATTTAAATCACTACCTTAAACAGTGTAAATACAAAATTGTTGGAATCTGATTCTTAATAAAAACAAATCGTGCGATGTAAAGCGGATAAATACTTATACATGAAAAAAAGGTTTTCAGGGTAAAAAGTCTACCAGGAAAGAGATAAATTCCTAATTTCGCACCGGGTAAATTCCTTTTGCTCCAAAAAATTACCCGCAAAAATTTTGGGCACCAGGCATACAATTAAAAAATACCGTTGTGTTTGTTTCAAAGAAAAGAGATACCCCCCTTTCACCGGGCAGAATTGCCTGGAAAAAATTCCGAAGCACTCCAAGTGCCATGGTTGCATTGATATGGATAGTTTTCAGTGTATTTATCACCCTGACCGGTTACTTGATTACACCTGATTCAACACCGTTTGCCAACAATCAAAACATTGAATTATCGGCCAAAAAACCGGGGTTTGAAGCCACTTTTTTAAAAGTTAAAAAAAACACTTTTGTGGCAGAGCCTTCATGGATAAGAACACTTATAAGAGGTCGCCCAACAAAGTTTGAAGAGGTACCTGTTACATCCTATCGTATAGAAGATGATGTTATCATTGTGAACAAACACACGGGGTATAATGAAATAGAGGGCATGGAGCTGGCATTCAAGCTGGCAGATGTGGCCTATTCAATTGATTCAACCCGGACCAGGGGGCAGCGAGTTTGGATTTATCCCCTGGAAGGAGAGCCAGAGGTTGTTGGTATTGAGGAGTTACAACAAAAGGTAGAGGACAAACATATTAAAAACCGCACCTACCTGTTAGGCACCGATCGATTTGGAAGAGATTTGTTAAGTCAAATTATAATCGGCACACGTGTTTCATTATCCGTGGGTTTCATTGCCATCTCCATAGCCCTGGTACTGGGAGTAATCCTGGGAAGCCTGGCAGGTTTTTTCAGGGGAAGGACCGATAATTTTATTGTTTGGCTCATTAACGTTGTATGGTCCATTCCTACCCTATTGCTGGTCATTGCCATAACCTTTGCATTGGGCAAGGGATTTTGGCAAATATTCATTGCAGTTGGCCTCACCATGTGGGTAGATGTAGCCCGTGT
>SLQX01000201.1 GCA_007131245.1 Bacteroidales bacterium | reverse complement strand
CTGCTTTGACACAACCGGATTTGTGGCATTATCTGACATAGAGCTAATTTTTTTGCAAACGTAAGGAAAATTTTTTAAAAAAAAGGGGGCAGAGGTTAAACTACAAAAAGATAGCTGTTTAGGATGATGGTTGCGAACAATAAATGCAGCATACAGCCTGGCCATTGCTTTGAATAAGCAATACCGGGACCCTGAAAAATAAAGTGTTGAGAGTGAAGGAAAAGGAGACCGTATTAGGTTTTATGATTCAATAATACCAGTGGAATATGCAGTACGACCGGGGTAGAGGGGGAAATAAAAAAGTAAAAGTTTTCACTTGTGCGTAAAAAAAGATTTTTTACCTTTGCCAAACATTTTCAAAAGCGAAAACAGAGCGTTCCTGGATATTTTGATAACAAATTTTCTCAATGAGGAAAAAGCCCAGGTGGTGGAATTGGTAGACACGCTACTTTGAGGGGGTAGTGGCCGCAAGGCCGTGCAAGTTCGACTCTTGTCCTGGGCACTTTTTTTGAGACAACCAACAGCCCAGATGGCGGAATTGGTAGACGCGCTAGTTTCAGGGACTAGTGTTGGCAACAACGTGCAGGTTCGAGTCCTGTTCTGGGCACATCCCCATAAGATAAAACCCTTGTGAACGAATCGTTTGCAAGGGTTTTTTTATTTGGGAGGACTGCCACCATATAATACTTCCCTGAAATCAGACCATATGGATATACCGGCCATTTTGTGCCATGCAAATCGGGCACAACTAATATGACGGACCACATGATTAAAAGGGAATGCCAATCCATGCCAGGTCAATCCACCCTGACTACAAATACTCAACCTTCCCCAGCGTTTAGTGAACCGTCCCGATGTATATCGGGATGGTGTGAGAGACCCTCTCTGTCAGTGTTTGCTTACCGGGCGATCTGCTCGATTCTAGCCGGTTTTTCTTGTTTTTCCAAAACTTACAAAGGTCTACTTAAGTAAATTCACGGAGTACACTCATCTGTACACGCCCATCACTCCCAAATGTTTCAAAATCCACCCCCCTTCTTAAAAAAACGCCTGCCCTCCTGGAGCTGGCGTTCTGGGTGGTCTTTATGATGGACTACTATTGCTGGAGCGGTTAAACGAACCAACGCTTAACCGCAAAACAGGCATTCTACAGATTTTCAAGATCGGGGGCCAGGTAGCGAAATTCATCGGGTATCAGCGGATTGTCTAACACAAAAATCCTGCGGCTGTCGAGGTTAAGTTGCTCTGTGATTTTACCGTAATGCTCATCAAAAATGGCATCCAGTTTGCCTGAAGAGATAATGCTTTGCAGCCCTTGCTCAATCCTTTCAGCCATTTTTGGAAGGTCCGGGTTTACATAAAACACAAGCGGAAAAGGGTAAAAGAGCAATACATTTTGATCGATGATCAGGTCTTTACGTTTCGATGCCCGGTTTTCATACACACCTAAAACCTCATTTGCACCGAAAGCACTGTAGTCAAAGAGTCTGTTTTGAAGCCGATCAAAAACATCATCGAAGTTGCCTTTTTCAACCACATTGTAGCCGTTGTGCCTGAAAATAGTTGCGTCACTCCATGTCTCGGGGATGCCATGGTCGAGCTTTTGCAGATCCCCGGGTTGACTGATCCTGCCAAATAAACCGGCATCCTCCTTCCTGATAATCGGAATCCGGTATCCCAGCAGATTTTTTGTTAGCAGGTGAGGGATTACAATCATATCCCCTTCCTTAAATTTTTGATTCCCTGCGATGGTCACAAACAGGTCGTGGCCTTTCTCCGTAAATACAAGCGATTCTTCATCACCGGGATACTCTTTCAGGGTCTCCTCGATTTCCCATGCTCCCCAGTCTGCCTCAGTTGCTTCCAGAATGGCTTTCAATACCTTGCGCTCATAAACCTGGCGTGCGGCAGACCTGTTTCCATTCCAAAAATCAACTGTTGTGGTTTCTTGTATGTTTTGTTCCATAGATTTGGTTTTAGGTTTATTTCCAGAGCAGGCTGTAAATGATAAAGATATAAAAATCATTAAAATGGGTAGCAGACTTAATGTTTTTTTCATGATGGTTTTTTTAGAAATTGATTTTAAGAATAAGCAAAGAATATGTTTCGCATGTCAATTTTGTTAATTGGCCATTCCATGTGGTGATTTTTAAATTTGCTAGAATGGTTAGCGTACACCAGTTGCGAGGTTACGCCAACCCTGCTCGTAAAGGTATAAGAGTAATTAATCAGCACAAAACCTTGCTATGCATCTTTGATGCAGTCGGTTATACGTATTGTATGTGCCCTGCATGGCCAGTATACACCAGCGTATGCCCATTTTAATGTCCAAACATGCAAATTTATTTTGAATGACAGTGAGTTTGTGCGCACTTTAATTTTCCAGTGGGTGAACCGAAGCTGGCTTGGTGGTTGAGCTCACGAACCGGAACGAAGTGGAGCCCGGCAAAGCCAAATACCCATAAAGAATAAACGATTCATGAGTAAAGTCCCTTATACGTCCCGATGGTCATCAGCAACTCTACCTGCACAAATTTTCGTCATAAAAAAGTACTACAGGGTTCACTAAAAAGTGAATTTCTGCACATTACTCTTAGTGTTTCATGGTGCTTTAGTGTCACTTCGATAAGCTTAGCGCATGATGAGTGGCAAGCTTAACTTTTACCGGATACTACATGATTCTCTGCAAAAACGAAAAGAACGATAAAGTCTCGGGTATAGCCGATTTATTGTCAGATGTTTTCTATCGATCCGCAATGATAATGAATAGTAATTTGATCTAATAAGATTTTTTAAAATATAGACATATATGGAAAAAAGAATATAATGATTTTGCTGCATAGCTGGGTGGAATTTGCATGAGCACCTGGTACACACCAGGCAGATGAAAGGTTATTTATGCAAGCTTCACTGGGGCAATGACTAAGTTGAATTATTTTCGAATGATTATTACAGCTTTTAACCCAATATAGCAAATCTGTTGGAAATCGGCTTAGGAAGGCCTACTCCAGTAAATAGCTAATTAAAAAATAGGTGAAGTTTCCTCCATTATGTGCCAGGATCGGGAACAGTAAACTGCCTGTGGATAAACGTAGCCAGGCGAATACCAGCGCTGCCAGAAAGGGAAAAAGGAAAGATGAAAAATCAAACTGAAAGCCAGCATGATAACTAAGGGCATGAACCACACCAAAGGTAATTGCAGTAATGAATACTGCCCATTTACTAATACGATTCCATTGAAACTCCCCGCTAACCGGTTTTCCACCCAAGGCAAGTATCATAAGCGCCAGTAGTATACCTTGATAGGCAGGCTCTTCTGCTAATCCGGGCATGGTAATTTGAAAAAGCAATGTTTCTGTTATGGCATTGCTAGAACCCGCTCTCATGAAGATTGCCCCCAATCCTTTTACAGCAATAAAAACAACAGTTACTTGTAAAGCAGGAATTATTGAGCCTGCATGATGTTTTAAAGTCAGGCCAATATTCTTAGCTGATAGTGGGCCTATCCATAGAAAAACCAAAACCCATGCTATGGTCAGGAACTTTCCTATCCAATTCCAATCAAAGCCTTGTTGTAATCCTAAGGTGGAGGGCAGTCTGAGAAGTATGCTATCAACCAGTTTAAATACTAAAAACAAGAACGCATAGTAGGGTCGGCGGTCTTGGTTAGTTAAAGCTAAAACAACAACCAGTAATAGAAGAATGATTGTTATTTGCGCCAATAAAGACATGTACATTGGGAAACCTCCTGATTTTTGACCTGCAAATATATCAAAAAAAAACAAAAAAAATAGACGTACCAGGGATTCACCCATGTGGCCCCATCCAAAGAAAGCTATTATTTTGAAAGCCTTTCCCTGAATTAGAAAGAGAGGTTCTCGGGCGATTTGAATATGAAAGCTTTTAATAGGGACTGCCCCCCATTCCGGTCGTATTGACCCCTGAGTTTTTGTATCAAAGAGCGTGGATGACTGGCTTTGAATGAAGCGAAGCGAATCACGAATACAATTGAAAACAAACAATCATGAGTAAATCGAATTCACTATTGTATAGGGTCGCGCTTCTGGGGAGAGGAAGAAGCCCGAACGTAAACGGAAAAACCTCATCAGACCTGCAGTAAATCATGATGATGTCTACGCATGGAGCCGCAGTTGCAAAGGCGGATGGGCAATTGCCCAAAGTTCTGTTATATTTACAAGAAAATTATGGTTTGAATTGGCATTGTTATACTTTCTATTTTGTTGCAGCAGCTTTAACTATACCAGCAAGTGCCTCCTCAATTTTTGAAATCTCTTCCTCGCAGTT
>SLQX01000093.1 GCA_007131245.1 Bacteroidales bacterium | reverse complement strand
TCAGCCGCGACCATCCCGAATACTTCAACCTGCCCGGTATTGGCGTACTGATAGGTGGACTCTGGGTGGCCAACCTCTATTACTGGGGTTTTAACCAGTATATCATTCAGCGGGCGCTGGCCGCAAAATCCCTGCGGGAGGCACAAAAGGGTCTGGCATTTGCCGCATTCCTTAAGCTTTTGCTCCCCCTTATTATCGTTATCCCGGGAATCATTGCCTATGTGATGTTTACCCAGCCCGAGGGCACTGCCATCATCGAAAACGTCAGAACCGACTTTTTGAGACCAGACGGAAGCATTAATTACGACATCTCCTATCCATGGCTTATCAGGAGCTTTATCCCCACAGGACTGAAAGGTCTTGTCGTTGCAGCACTCACGGCAGCCATTGTTTCCTCATTGGCATCCATGCTCAACTCAACCTCTACCATTTTTACCATGGATATCTATAAACCCTATTTCTCGAAACGCACAGACGGCAGCGACCTGGTTTTTGTAGGCCGAATTGTGGTAATGGTGGCGCTGGCTATTGCTGTTTTTATGGCACCAGCCCTGGATACCATGCCTCAAATGTTCCAGTATATCCAGGAATATACCGGTGTGGTTAGCCCTGGCATCCTGGCGGTGTTTGTGATGGGGCTGTTCTGGAAGAAGGCAAATGCAAGGGGTGCGATCATCGGCGTTTTGGCATCCATACCCATAGCCCTGATGCTCAAATTCCTCCCCGTTGAATTACCATTCCTGGATCAAATGATGTACACCTGCCTGCTCACCATGGCAACCATCGTAATGGTAAGTCTGATCACAGCCGACCATGACGAAGACCCCAAGTCAATACCACTGCCCAAGGAAACCTTTAAAACCGGCAAAAACTTTAACATCGCCGCTTATGGTGTTCTGCTTATCCTGGCTGTGCTGTACACTGTTTTCTGGTAAACTATAAACGGTGATGCGTGATGAGAATGAATGATAGCTAATAAAAGTATCCATGACAAACTCTTTTGATACGCATTCCATTGTTTATGATGGGATGTTCCCTATGGCCAATACAAAATAAGTTATAACCACCTGAAAACTCATGGGGAAAACCGCCCTAATCAGAAAGCCAATTCATGGGCTAATCAATCACCTCAACGAAAACCTTTAGCCCATAACTCATCACAAATCACACTTCACAAATAAAATAAAATGAAAGAAATACAAGTAAAGAAAGCATTTGAAGAAACATTCGGAGGGACATACCGCTTTTTTGCTGCTCCCGGCCGCATCAACCTCATTGGCGAACATACAGATTATAACGAGGGCTTTGTATTGCCTGCTGCCATCGATAAAAGAATATATCTGGCCATCGCACCGTTGAAAGGGTCGATAATAAAAATCAAATCACTGGATTTTGACCAGAGTGTTGAAATCAACATTCACGAACCAGCAGGAGAAATGCCCCACTGGGCGAAATATCCTTACGGTGTGGTGAAAGAAATTCAGGCTGCCGGGTATTCTATCGGTGGTTTTCAGGCGGTATTTGGCGGTGATATTCCCAAAGGTGCCGGATTATCATCATCAGCGGCCCTGGAAAGTGTTTTTGCCAAGGCCCTCAATGTACTTTACAAACTGGAAATCAACCGCATGGATCTGGCAAAAATCGGCCAGCGTGCCGAACACAACTATGCGGGTGTGAAATGTGGCATCATGGACCAATTTGCTTCCCTGCACGGAAAAGCAGGCCATGTAATGAAACTCGACTGCCGCTCACTGGAGTTTGAGTATTTCCCCCTTCAGCTGGAAGGGCATGAGTTACTGCTGGCCGATACCCGCGTGAAACACAACCTGGCATCCTCCGAATACAACCGCCGCAGGGCAGATTGCGAGGAAGGAGTCTTGCTTCTGCAGTCGAAAATGCACGGGGTAAAAAGTCTGCGCGATGTAAGATCAAAAGATGTATATCCTTACCGGGACTTCCTGGGCGAACAGATTTTTCTCTGTTGCGAATATGTTACTGAAGAAAATGAAAGGGTTCTCTATACCACCAAAGCCCTTGAAGAAGGCAACCTGAAAAAAGTCGGAGAATTGCTTTACCAGTCCCACGAAGGACTCAGGGCTAAATACTTTGTCAGTTGTGCCGAACTTGACCTTCTGGTGGATGTGGCCCGGAAAACCGAAGGAGTACTGGGTGCAAGAATGATGGGAGGTGGTTTCGGTGGCTGCACCATCAACCTAATCAAATCGGATGCTGTTGAAGCTTTCAAACAAAAATCTGCCAAAGCTTTTTCTGAATCCTTTGGGAAGGAGCCGGTATTCTACCAGGTGAACCTGAGCGAAGGAGCCAGGGAATTTTAAGCGTTTTTCATGGATCGTGTTGGAGCAGGGCCCGGATATGGGCCCTGCTTTTTTTGTGCATACCAGATAAATCAATCATGGAAAACAGCAGATTTGCAGAATTCAAGGGGAATGTATGTTTTTTTGATTTATTGAGCACAAACAGGACAGAGTTTTAAAAAAACATCAAAAGGCTATACCCCACTGTTTCCCAAAAGCTAACACAACCAAATGCATGCAATGATTTCGCATTCCAACACATACAATTATTAATATAACAAAATCACCGGAGAACTCCAAAAAATTTAAGTATTTTATTGCTTAATTAGATTTTTTTATACTAATTTTGAAGCCAAACACCATCAACAAAGAATTATTATGGTGGGCTACACCCCATATTAACTGAACATACAATGGGTATCTTCCCCACCAAAGCTTATTACAATAGCAAAACAGCATTATTAAACCCGGCAAAGAGGAAGCCGTCACGACAAAAACCAAGCGCAATCCTTGCATACACCTGCAAACGAACCGTTTATCAAACAAAAAGAACAGATAAAAGAATCATATAAAACCCAATTAACTTACACAAAACACTAACCTATGGAAGTATTAGAGATAGCCAGGTGGCAGTTTGGTATCACAACCATCTACCACTTTTTCTTTAGCCCGCTAACAATGGGGTTAGCTGTACTTACAGCCATTTTACAAACCTTCTACTACCGCACCAACAATGAGCAGTACAAGTTGCTTACCAAGTATTTTGGCAAGCTGTTCGTAATCATTTTCGCCCTTGGCGTAGTAACGGGTATCGTATTAGAGTTTCAGTTTGGCATGGCCTGGTCTGAATATTCGCGTTTTGTGGGCGATATATTTGGAATTCCACTTGCTATCGAAGCCTTGCTTGCCTTTTTTCTTGAATCCACATTTTTAGCTGTGTGGTTGTTTGGCTGGAACAAATTACCCAAGGGGATTCATTTGCTAAGCATATGGCTGGTGGCCATTGGCTCAAATCTCTCAGCCCTGTGGATTATTATAGCCAATGCATGGATGCAGGTTCCTATTGGATATGTCCTGGTTGAAGGCCGGGCCGAACTAAGCGATTTTGTTGCGGTTATGCTCAACGAGCAAATGTTTGTAATGGCACAACATACCATCATAGCAGCCTTTGTAACCGGAGGACTTTTTATGTTCGGAATAAGTGCATGGCAAATTTTGCGTAGAAACCAGGTGGAAATCTTTGGTAAATCAGCACGCATTGCCTTGGTATTCACCGCTGTTTCATCCATACTTGTTGCCACTACAGGCCATAGCCACGCCCAGCATACGGTAAAGCACCAACCCATGAAGATGGCAGCCATGGAGGGGCTCTGGGAATCTGAGCAACCTGCAAGCTTCTCTCTTTTTGCCATTATCGACCAGGAAAACCAAACCACAACCCGTGAACTAAAACTCCCTTACATGCTTTCAGTACTTGCCTACAACAACATTACCAGCGAGGTAAGAGGGATGAAAGACTTGCAAAAAGAATACGAGGAGGTTCATGGACCGGGCAATTACATCCCCCCGGTAGCCATTGTTTACTGGAGCTTCCGCCTAATGGTAGGTCTTGGCACACTATTTATTTTGTTTGCCATATACGGACTTGTTCAATGGTGGCGCGATAAGCTGGAGGATAGCAAGGGATATCTAAAGTTGGCCACCATAGTAATGTTCCTGCCTCTATTGGCCAATTCCCTTGGTTGGATCGTTGCTGAAATGGGACGCCAACCCTGGGTGGTTTACGGACTGATGCTGACCCAGGATGGGGTTTCACCCAATGTGAGCAGTGGTTCTATGCTGCTGACAACCATCGTCTTCACATTGATTTATGGCTTCTTGGCGGCTGTGGCGATATACCTGATTCACCGGTATGCCAGGCCAGGTGTTAAAGAAGGAGATGATCAAGCAACACATGCTTACTAAGATTTTTCAAAACATAAAAACATTTCAAATATGGATTTTCAATTAATAT
>SLQX01000118.1 GCA_007131245.1 Bacteroidales bacterium | reverse complement strand
TATTTTTTAAAATGCCTAAATTTTCGTTTTTGAAATTTTCAACCCGGGTCTAAGGGTTTTTACGAGTATTAGATTTCTGGTCCTTCCATTATTTTATTATTGTCAATAAATCAGGTGGTTACAATTTTGACTGCTACCAGGGATAACAGCTGTAGTTTTTGCTATCCCTTTAATTATTGCGTGTTTTACTTCTTTAGCGCAAGTTTCTGTCATTTTTTCTGACAGGCTGCATCCTCTCAAAGGATATCTTATCACAATACCCTGGTAATCAGTTTTTAGTATTATCATATACCATAAATCCATAAAAACATTTTGTGATCCGGTTCAAAAGTTGGTTTTGGGACTATCAGGGAAAACAACAATATGAAAACCGTGAACACCACCCTAAAACCCCAATACAAAATACGAATATCTCCTTATTGCAAAGCATATTTTATGGAAGTATATTTATCTCTGCAAATCAAAGTATATTTTCTTTGTACTGTCTGTTTAGTTGGCTAAAACAGGCAGCAAACCCTGAAAGGAGCACAAGATGGAGCATGTTTTACGAGTATTTTATCCTTTTTTCAAAAATACTGTCTGCTTTGCAGCCTTTCTGGTATTTATCACGACGTCGCTAACTGCCCAAACTTTCATCACAGAGAAAAATGGAAGATGGACCAGCGTAGGTAGCTGGAAAGATAATACCATTCCTGACCACACTGGTGATGACCTTAATAATAATTCGACAATCAAGGTATTTCATGACATCCAACTGGAAGATGATAGTTTTAGAACAGGTCAGGGTGCAAACAACCTAAGTTTTTATGTTGGAAATGGCACCGATGTGGCAATACTCAAAGTAGACAGAAACTTCACCATCTCAAACACCATCAATCTTGTAATAGAAAAAGGATCCACCCTTCAGGTTGGAAAGGAACCTGAAGAATCCTTGTATGATTTCTGTGATGAAGAAAATGATGATGACTACCAACAGGTTTTGTTTAAGGTTGAGGGCTCCAACCAAAACCCTACCCTGCATATCAAAGAAAACGCCAGATTTATTGTTTATGGTGACTTTGAGGTAGAAAACAAATTTAACATTAAAGTGGATGAAGGTGGAGAGTTTATTGTCAAAGGCAGCTTTGACGCCGGAAACAGTGCCGAAGTTAACTTTTCCGGTGCAGGTGGTGAAGTGGGATGCGACATGAATTTTGACAATGGGGCTGAGCTAACCCTTAATGTGGGCTCACTCTGGGTTGGAGGCGATATGAACTTCGGTAACTCGGGGGATATTTATCTTTCAGGCAGTGAATTGGTGGTCAACGGCGGAATTTGCAGCAGCGAAGGACAAGGGAGTGGTGCAGTAATTAATCTTACCGGCGATGATAATAACCCCAGCTCCATCAGCGCAGGGTCAATTTGCGAACATACATTTGGAGACTTAGATGAATATGACAATATTGATATTGATGACAACTTTCTCCCCATCGATCTTTTATCATTCGATGCTAAAGTAAAATCCAGTAATGTTATACTTAACTGGATCACCGCTTCCGAAGTCAACAATGACTATTTTACCATTGAAAGAAGCCGTGACTTGACGAATTGGGAAGTTGTAGGAATGATAAAGGGTTCTGGAACTACCAGTATAGCAACAGAGTATTCATTAACTGATTTCTCTCCCCTTAAAGGTGTTTCCTATTACCGTCTGAAACAAACAGATTTTGACGGTAGTTTCGAATATTTTGCCCCTAAGGCCGTAACTACCGGCGAATCCGCCGGAGAGCTAGACTTTAAAGTACTTAAAAACCCTGACTCCTGGACCATTGCATTGCCCGATGAACAAACCTACCAGGTGGAAGTTTACACCCTGAGCGGGTACAAAATTTTCACCGGATCAGGCTCCCATAATCTCAGTTTCCCCAATCCCAAACAAACGGTGGTCATTAGAATTATGGATCATAATCACTACAATACATCAAGGGTGGTGATGTAAAACACCCCCATCAGCAGGACCAGATATTACTTCCGGCGGGCTGTTTATCAGGCATGCTTTCCGGTTCAAAGAATTCCGAAGCCCGCAATCTTTTCGATTAGCGGGCTTCGCCGATAACAGGAAATATTGAAAACGACTTCATAGACCCTCTCTTTTTTTTTTGAATAATAATAAAAAAACCTATATTTGAGTCTTATGACCACATATACACAATAAATAATATGCAACGAATTTTAATTATACTGATTGCCGTATTTTCAACACTGCCTGCTTCTGGACAATGGTCCGTGGAAGTTGAATCGGGGTTGTCATTTCAATCATACAATGATGTGCGTATTCCCAACCAAAGCGGAACAACATTTGGTTTTAATGAAGATTTTGAACTTCAGGGCCCTGTAATACCCTTCAGGCTAAGGCTCAACTTTACCTTTTATGAAAAAAACCATTTTTCTGCCCTGTTTGCCCCACTGGCGTTGGATTACGAAGGCAGTGCTCCATTTGACATCCAATTTCAGTCAACCCTTTTTGAGCAGGGTGAATACATCCGGGGCTTTTACAAATTCAATAGCTACCGGCTGGGCTACCGCCGCGATTTTTTACAAACAGAAAACTGGACGCTGGGTATAGGCTTTACGACCAAAATCAGGGACGCAAGGGTTAAGCTCAGCACAGCCGAACTAAGCGACAAAAAGGATGACCTGGGTTTTGTTCCCTTACTCAACATCTATGCAGCTTACCACCACAACAACCTAACCTTTTGGCTGGATGGAGATGGCCTGGCGGGAGGCCCGGGAAGAGCATTTGATGTTTTTATGGGGGCCAAAGGACCTTTGCTGGACAACAAACTACTGATAAAAGGAGGCTACAGGCTGCTGGAAGGTGGCGCTGACGTAAGCGATGTATACAATTTTACCCTGGTCCATTTTGCGGTGCTGGGGCTAATTTGGAATTTTTATTAAACAGCAACTGTGATTTCACCATAATTTTACTATAAACAGCTTGCAGCCAAACAACAATGAGCAGAGTGTATTACTACCAGAGCAATACGCATATTTATGAACCATTGAGTCCAGATCAAAAACTGGTTTTCGGTAGTTTGTATGAGTATATGTTTTTTTACCCATTACATCAAAGACAGTTAACTTCGTGTTATTGGTGAGATTGATGGACAATATACTTTTTAGAGTGGACTCTTAAATATATCCAGACTATGAACAAGCATTTGATTCAAAAGTTCCAGGATTTGTGGCAACGTTTCATGGGAGAAGTGGAGCTGCCCCTGGTGTTTTACTATACCGACAACCCGGCCACTGACATAAAAATAGCAGAAAAGCCCAAAGGCTGGAGGTGTTTTGTGGGTGATCTGGCAAAAGTCCGCAAAGGCCAATCGCTGGCCTTTTCTGATGATACCATCTCCTGCGGGGGCGGAAAGCGCTACCTGGGATACTCCAGCAAACCCCGCCCGGGTTTTGAATATTTTCTCTCCTGTGGAAATGCCGATATTGAAGGAGAGCGTTATAAGCAGTCTCCCGAGCTGGTGGAGGAGTTTCTCAGAAACTCGCCGGTAACCAACTTTTCGGGAAAGTATATCGTTTTTAAAAGATGGGATAAACTCACCGGGAGTGAGTCACCTGATGTGGCCATATTCTTTGCAAAGCCCGATGTGCTCTCGGCGCTTTTCACCCTTTCCAACTTCGACCGCAAAGATCTTCATGGTGTGATTGCACCTTTTGGCTCAGGTTGCGCTTCCATTATCCAATACCCTCTTGCTGAATCCGCTCAGAAAGCCCCACGCACCATAATGGGGATGTTTGACATCTCTGCCAGGCCCTATATCCCCGAAAATACATTTACCTTGGCCATGCCCATAAAACGCCTGGAAACCATCATAGATTATATGGAAGAGAGTTTTTTGATTACCCCTACCTGGGACCAGGTGAAGAAGAGAGTGGAAAAAACATAAATCTGTTGGATTATCTTTAAAGCTATCCTGACAAGTCCATCTCACTAAATCAAAACAGAAAAAATTTCACCTTTGCTGGTGCTCTATGGCTGTCAACATTTTGTTATTCTTACCTATTTGCCATCTTCGGGATCACCAGAAAAACCCCATGTCTGCTAGCTAACGTCCCTGTATGGAGACGAAACATTAGCTGGTTTGATGAATGCTTGTTAATTCCATTGCATTGTGAATACCAAACATGAAAGCCATGGACATAGTTTAAACCCATCAGAGTATTTATGATTATTTTGCCGCACAAAATTAAACTCTTGTTTGATTTTTTAAATAAAAGTATATAAATTAGCTGATAAGTAATACCAGGTTCCAATACACAGGAGTTTTTTTGCAAAATA
>SLQX01000236.1 GCA_007131245.1 Bacteroidales bacterium | reverse complement strand
TTACTTTTACGAAAAACTTTGTCTTTATACTTACGGTATTAAGCAATAAAAAAAGGGAAATAGTTTAAAAGTATAGGAAAAACAGGGTTGTTAAGAAAAGGGAAGATATGGGGAAGGTTTGCTTTATTTTGGTTTTTATTTTAGGATTTTTATTAAATGGAACGTTAATGCAAGTTCATATCGTCCATGCCTCAAACACGGACATTACCGGGAGTGTTGGGGGCAGGGTGTATATTGAAAGCAATGCATTAAGAAGCGAAATGCGGGACTATGGCCTTCTGCTGGTAACGGATAAAAACCTTGGGAAAATTTACGGTGAGTCTATCATTGATCGAACCGGGGATTACTTTATAAATGACCTGCCTCTTAAACAGGACTTATATATTTTCTACCTGTTTCGTTCAGCCGTATACGGGTTCCGCGACTTTTCCGTTGGCCCTGAACATACAAAAAACATTTATGTGCATACAGACTCTAAGTCCTTGGCAAAACTGAATGATTTACTGGTTAGTAGATTTGGCGCATTATTGCCCGATGAGTCTCTTTTTGCTTCCACTGTTTGTGGTACTGATACCAGCCCTGTAAAGCTGTTGGCTCAACATCTTCAAACTTCACGTTTAGTAGGGAATTGGCGAGTAACCGGTGCCGTTGAAAAAAGTTCTATAGCAAACGAAAAAGCCACTGTAAATGGGACGTTTCATCTGGTACTTGATGAAGATAGAATTGTTGTTCATCCCGTGGGGTTGCATGCAAACTGGACTGTTTGTGTAAAAAGGAATCGGCAGCAAAAAAGCCAGCACTGGGATAAGTATGGTTTGGTTTTAACGGTCTTTGTCAACGAAAGGGTTGTTGATGAGATGAATGTAGATCTGATATATGACAACAATGAATACCAGGCTTTACTATGGGAGACAAACAGTGATCTAACCTTTTATTTATCCAGGTTAGAGTGAAAAGATGGTGTAAAAAGCAGGGTAGGTTTATATATATACCAGAATATCAACACAAAGGAAAGCTTAAAATACAGGGAAGTTCCTGCTGGTTTAGCAGTTGGGTTTTATAAATAAATTTTTATGCCATTCACTGTATAAGATACCTATATATGTCTCGCTGGGTGTTTTCGGCTATTAGGAGTTTATTACATCAATATTATTTGGTATAATTTTTTGCTGATGCGTTTAATCTGTTGGATTATAATATTATTTCTGTTACAAACCTCCTTTGCAGGGGTAAGGATTGCAAAGGTAAATACCGATAGTATCATTGAGGAAAATATTGAAGATTTGTTACAACGTTATCTTGAGTATTTTAATTTATCAGATATTAAAGGGGACTACCACTTTAGTTATGAAAATAACTTCCGCAGTTTATTCGAGGAGGATGCAAAGATGCATAACTTTTTACCCGGAACCCGACATTATCAGCAAAGTGTTGTTTTAGATGATTATATTTCCGGGGTAAAGAGCACACTTGATAATTATATAGTCAGGCCAGGGGAATTGGATTACAGGGTTGAAAGAATTGCAAAAACGGGTCTTTTTGATCTTTTGACTGCAGAGGTTTTGTTGAATAAAAGGGTGCTTTTGTATTCCAAAGCAACCTATGAGGTGTTTTATGATCTTGACCTTCCGCTGACTGTAACTATCCTGGTGGATTTTGACAATGATATTTACAGGATATCCGGGATACAGGCTGAGTCCACTCGTGTTGTCGATCTTTCTTTCAGGGTGCTGGATAACAACAATAATCTTCTCAGGTATAAAGGGTTTGATTTTGTTTACTATGATCCGCACTTGGGAACTCAGATAACCAGAACCCGCTATTCTGATAGTAAGGGGGTTGTACGTATTAATAAAGTTCCTGAAGAAGCTGAAATCCAGTTAAAATCAAAAAACAAAATCTATCAATCGCTTTTATCCCTAAAAGATGCGGGAGCCTGGAGTGAGGCTACAGTTTCTGAACGATTTTATGTGTTTGCGCCAGTGGAAGAAGCTGTGACTCCCCCCACTCATGTTATAAGGTTTGGAATAACTTATCCTCTGCCTATAGTAACCTTACAGATAGGGTGTAGTATGCATCGCCTTACTGATAATCCCATGGTGGATTTGCAAAAAGAGCTGGGGTTTTATCTGGATTACTCCAAGGTATTATTTTTCCGGGGTAATCATGGGGTATCACTGGGAGGCGGAATAGATTACATGCCTTTACGTATACACGCACATACACGCGATTTAGTTTATCTTGATGCTGAATTGACCGATAAAAGCGGTTTGCCTGATGAGCATCATATTGCCAGGATTACACAGGAGAAATACCTGATGGATGCGTGGAGTATTCCGGTTATAATCTCATACACATATTATACAAATAACAAATATTTTAAGGGGGTCTCAATATGGGCAGATGGCAGGTATGTTTATGAGCCTGATGTTAAATTTTCTTACAAGGTGGATAAAAACCCTTATATGAACTACGCATACAACGAGCCTTTGGTTTTTGCAAAAACGATGGAAGGCTCATTTAGACAGGAGCAAAAGGTGATGTATACTATCGGGAGCCTATTTAGCTTTAACCTTTACAATGACTTTCTGTTTCTGCAATACCGATTGGCTTATGGCTTTCAGCGTTTAGGAAATCAACGAAGTGTTATTTATACTCCGAAAAGAGAAGAATCAGATAACCTCTTATATGACCCGGTATTTAAAAACCATCAGTTGAAGTTTCGCAACCTGCAGATTGGTGTGGGTTTGAGTCTTTTTCTATGACAATAAAATACGAGATAATGAAAAGAGTTTTGGCATTGGTGTTTTGTGGGTTTCTGGCGATACATTCGGTAAAGGCTGGTTTAATTACTATACCGGGAAAAGGAATTGATAGCACCCAAACCTCTCAGCCATGGCAGATAAAGGTGAATGGAGTTGGCTTAGCCTACAAGGGTTCAGGAGGACTGAATTATGAGGTGTTCGTAAACAACCTGTTTAAAGCAGGTTTTCAGGATCAATCCCCGAAAGAGTTAAACAACGAGTTGTATGCATATTACCAAAAGCTGGAAGTCGGAGATAAATTGGAGATTATATTGCTTAATCATGATTTCCTGCCGGTAAAAGTTACTACAGGAAGAACTGAACTTGTTTATGAAGAAGATCAAATTGTATTGGAGTTTTTGGCAGGTCAAAAGCACACTTATTATGTGGAGTTTGTCATGGAGTCACCACTTGAGTTTTTCTACATTGATGCAAGTGGGGGTATAAACAACCTTAGACTGTTGGAGGCTCATATATATGGAGTGGCAGAGCGTGGTGCTGATTTCATCGTTTATTACAATAGTCCTTCCGGGCATATGGTCTTCAGGGAGAAAAACCGATTGCCCCAATTATTTAATGCGCTCTTTACATCGATCACTCAACCCCCCTTTGCACGGGAGGAATTGGGTAATGTAGAGGTTCTTTTGGATGAATACCTTGGTGAAAATACCCAAACCCGGGCGGTGAATGTATCTTTTTATGTTAGTGATATTAGCTACGACAGATTATCGGGTGGTTTTTTCACCCCACTGGTTAAGGAGGTTATTCCATCCAGGGCATTGCGGCAGGGAGAAGTGGTGGTATATACCGATTTTGACGTGAAAGAGAAGATTGAAGGGTTTACATATGTTAATTTAACGCTTTAGTGTCAGGGAATTAATAAATAAAAACGATATGAAAAAAAATGTAATCAGAGCTATATGGCTAATGGGTTTGCTGGCTTGGCTACAGGGATCTTCTTTGTTTGGACAAAGGATACTTCAGCGACCCCTGGAATTTAATAATCCTCACAGAAACATTCAGCTGGAATCAACAGCTTACAGCCAAATGAGTGACTCCCCCTGGTTTGTAATTGCTATTGATGACCGGGTTCAATCTTCCAGGGAGCCAGGGGGCAGGCAAAATTACAGAAAACTCAGTTTTGGTGAACTATATTGGGCTGTGGAAGAAGATGGAAGTTACCTCAAAATTGTAAAAGATGACCGCAGGGATAACTTTGATATTAGTTCGCGGGCTGAAAATTATGGCTGGGTTCATAAAAATGATTTACTACTTTGGCAAAACTGTCTAAAGAACAGGGAAACCCAGATTTCTCTCAAAGGGATGATCCTCAATACCACCCGGGCATTAACTTCTGGCGATGCCAACTATAGTCGGATACAGTCCTTCAAGGATCCTGATATGAATATACCCTCCCAATTTGAAGCCAGGCTTTTTGAAATTTTCTACATCTATAGGTATTCAGCCAACAACAATTCCGTATTGCTTGGAAGGAGCCCCTTTTTTTCGGCCAGAGATCAAACTCATGATG
>SLQX01000028.1 GCA_007131245.1 Bacteroidales bacterium | reverse complement strand
TGACAGGAGCAGATATTGGTATAGTTGATATTACGGTCGATGATAAAAGAAACAATGTTTCCCGGTAATTTCTTTTGACGGGCTTCACTGGCGCAGCAGGCGATCTGCAACAGGTCGCCTTGGTGAAAGAGGTGTATAAACTCTTCTTCGCTCATGCGCTCCCCGGCCGCCACCCGGTTTAAAATATCATGGTACTGCATAGCATCTCCTATTCTTTATCCATAAAAACCAGTTCGGGAACCTCAGCGATGGCCCCCAACCGGTAGGCCTGGCGGTAATATTCCAGCAGACCCTGCTGCTGGGCTTCATCGAAATCAAAACGCAGTACCCGGAAGTACTCAATCAGATACTGGGTGGTAAAATCCTCCCACTGGGCCGCCTTGGCCGCCACCGCTTCCACTTGCTCCAGGCTTAACTGGATGGAATCTACAAAGGTCTTGCGGATCACCTGCAGCTGCTCCGGGTAGCGACGGGCAAAATCCTTGCGGATAGCCCACACGGCAAAAACCATGGGCAATCCGGAGTATTTTTTCCACAGGTGACCTAAATCATAGACATAGAGAGACTGGTCATGCCGGTACTTGGCCCGCAGGGCATCATCCCCGATCAGCAAAGCGGCATCGGCTTCCATCAACATGGCCCGCAGTTCCGGGGCTGAGGCAAAATAGCGCGGGGCAATCCGGTAATAATTCTGCATGATAATTTTCAGCAGCAGCTGGGAGGTGGCCGAGATATTGGCCAGGGCGATGTTTTTTTGGTCCAGTTCCTCGATGGGATACTTGGAGAACAAATAAATGCTTTTCACTTCATCATCGGCACTGATCGATATATCAGGCATCAGCAGGTACTGGTCATAGTTTTGCGCATAGGCAATCGAGGATATGGGTGCCAGGTCCAGTTCTCCCTGGGCCAGCATCCGGTTAAGATCGGTAGGATTACCCTTGATTAAATCTATGTCCAGCAAGAATTTCTTTTCAATCAATCCATAAAACAGGGGAAAGCAATTAATAAACTGAATATGTCCAACCCGTGGGCGCATACTGTTTAACCTCTAACTTTCATATTTTTGCAGGATATTATAGACGGTGTCCCGTTCCACTGGAATATACCCGGCCTGCCGGATCCACTGGATCAGCTCATCCTGGGTAATCCCCTTTTTGGTCTCCACCCCGGCCGCATGCATGATCCTTTCTTCAATCACCGTGCCGTCAAGGTCATCGGCTCCGAACTCCAGGGAGATCTGGGCCACCGGCAGCCCCAGCATGATCCAGAAGGCCTTCACATGGTCAATATTATCCAGCATCAAGCGGGATATAGCAATGGTCTTAATGTCATCCACCGCTGAAGTCCTGCGGATATGCTCCAGGCCAGTATTATCGGGCAAAAAGGGCAAGGGGATGAAGGCTTTAAAACCGGGGCTCTCATCTTGCAGCCGGCGCAACTGCAGCAGGTGGTCGATGCGGTCCTCGATGGATTCCAGGTGACCGTAGAGCATGGTGCAGTTGGTTTTCATGCCCAGTTTATGGGCTACCCGGTGCACCTCCAGCCATTCTTCGCTGCTGGCCTTGTTGGGGCATATTTTTTGTCGCAAGTCATCCTTTAATATTTCCGCTCCTCCACCGGGAAGAGAAGCCAGGCCCGCCGCCTGCAACTTTTTCAAAACCTCTTCCGGGGCGAGGCCGCTGATGCGGGTAAAATGAACAATTTCTGCCGCTGAGAAGGCCTGGATATGAATAGAGGGAAAGGCCTCATGCAGGCGGGAAATGATCTCCAGGTAATAGTCCAGTCCCATATCCGGGTGCAGGGCACTGACGATATGGAATTCGGTAATGCCAAAGGGAACGGCCTCGGCTCCAAACTGAAAGGCCTCTTCCACCGTCATCAGGTAAGCCCCGGGATCCTCTTGATCCCGGCCAAAGGCGCAGAATTGACAGCGGGCATGGCACACGTTGCTCAGGTTGATGTGGCGGTTGACATTAAAAAACACATAAGAACCGGATTTTTCTTTCTTCTGCCGGCGGGCCAGTTCGCCCAGGGTCAGCAGGTCATGCGAACGGTAGAGGAAAATCCCTTCTTCCCGGGTCAGGCGCTGTCCCTGCAGCACCTTATCTGCAATACTCTCCATACTTATATTCAAATTTATTTCTCCTTGTCCTGGCCCGGAAAGTTTTGCTCCCGGCCTTGATTGCTGCCGTGCATGATCCGCCATCTCCGCACTGTATGGCGAAGATTTTTCCTGCCTCAAACCCAGCCAAACAGATTGCCGGGTCCATAGGCAAGAAATTAATCTTGCAGGGCCAGCTGAATGATATGATCCACCAGGTCATCAAAAGAGATCCCGGCTGCCCGGGCCGAATCCGGAACCAGGCTCATTTCCGTCATACCGGGGATATTGTTGATCTCCAAAAAGTAGGGCCGGCCCTCTCCATCGATCATAAAATCGATGCGGGCAAAACCGCGACAGTTTAAAGAACGGTAGATCCTAGCTGCCAGCAGCTCCAGTTTTTCTTTAATGGCGTCATCAATGCGGGCCGGAATAATATGGGCGCACATCCCCGGTGTATACTTGGACTCAAAATCAAAAAACTCATTTTCACTGGTTATTTCGATCAGCGGGTAAACCACCGGTTGTTCATTGCCCACAACGGTAACGGTGACTTCGGTTCCCTCGATGTATTTTTCCATAAAGATCACCTTATCGTAGGAGAAGGCCAGCTCCGTCGCCGGGATGATCCCGGCTTGGTCCTTAACGATGGATACCCCGATGCTGGAACCCTGGGTCGCCGCCTTCACCACCAGCGGCACCCCCAGTTTTTCCAGGGCCGCCTGCTTGATCTCCTCCAGGGACTGCCCGTCACGGCGATCAAAAATGATAAACTCCGCGGTGGGAATCCCTTCATAACTCAATAACTTTTTGCTCAATAATTTATTCATGCAGATGGCACTGGTAGCAACATCCGAGCCGGTATAGGGGATCTCCAGGATCTCCAGCACCCCCTGCACATGGCCGTCTTCCCCGTCCTTTCCATGCATGGCGATAAACACCACATCGGGAGCATAATCCATTATCTCCTGGATCGCTTTCTTGTTCAGATCGACTTCTTTTACCTCATACCCTTTACGCTTAAGGCCCTGGGCCACCGCGGCCCCGCTGCGCAGGGACACTTCCCTTTCCGCAGATTTACCGCCCATAAGCACCACTACTTTATTCATACTCAAAGCTTTCACCGCCTCATAATATAATGAAAGATTATATGTACTACTATAGAATATTTATCGCTATTTCGCCACTTTATAACCGGATTATTATCTATTGAATCATACCATAAACTATGATACAATAAATTTTGCTGACACAGGGGAGTAGCTCAATCGGTAGAGCACCGGTCTCCAAAACCGGGGGCTGCGGGTTCGATTCCTGTCTCCCCTGCCACTGAAAAACCAAAACCACGCCAGAGCGCGTGGTTTTTTTATGTGCGCCCGGCATGGGCGCAATCTAACGGGGGAAAGTCCCGAGTGCGGGTCGACAGTGCCAAGCACATAGCTTAAGGCAAGGGTGTCCCCGGTGACGGGGAATCTGAAGGAAGCCGACGGCAAACTCCTGGTCCGACGAACAGGAACCACATACAACGCCTGTGCCTACGGATAAGACTGCATAACAAGTCGAAGTCCAAAACTGTCCGAAATAGGCAGGGTAAATGTGGCGGATAGATGGGAGGAAAGATTGCGCTCTTACCCGGGGAGATCTCGTCACCCGCCGAAAGGCAACCTTTACAGTAATGTAAAGCTAAGTGGCGAGAAGTCAGCAGAGGTCATAGTACCGGAAATACCGGGAAGGACCGAACACGAAGCGGTGAAACCGCCGAGAATTTCAGACCGTACAAAGATCGTAGAAAATGATGCTGAACGGGAAAGAGACCCGACCGTTGGAAACGGAAAGGAAGCCGGTAGCACGTAGTACGGTTGAGCATAATTGGAAGGAGAAACCAAGATGGAAACGACAGAAAAGCTACTTGAGAAAATTGTACACCGTGACAACCTGAACCTGGCGTACCGAAAAGCCAGAAGCAACGGCGGCAGTCCCGGCATCGACGGCATGGCAGTGGAAGAAGCCCTGCCCTACCTGAAAGAACACGGCAGAGCGCTGACAGAAAACCTACTGGCAGACACCTACAAACCTAGCCCCGTCCGAGCAGTGGAAATCCCCAAACCAAAAGACGGCACCCGACAGCTTGGCATCCCCACCGTCATCGACCATCGACCGTATGATCCAACAAGCCATCGTCCAAGTCATAAACCCCTACTTTGAAGAAATCTTCAGCGACAACAGCTATGG
>SLQX01000120.1 GCA_007131245.1 Bacteroidales bacterium | reverse complement strand
TAAAGCGCCGAGTAAAAAACAATTACAGTCAAAATTTTATAGAGGCTGAGGAACTTGAAAGATACCCGGGGTGAAAGTTTCTTGTTTATCCACTTATCAATGAGTAGCGTTCCCTCGCTGGCCAGAATATATCCAACAATAATCAGCGAATAGGTAAACATATGCCTTTGAAAACCATCAAAAAAACTACCCTCTACAATGTAATCGATAAAGATAAGAATACCGAAACCAATGGCAGCAATGATAGCATTTCGTAAAAAAAAGGGTTGCAGCTGTTTAATTTTTTGTTGCATGATAGCATTGTTTTGAAAAACCAAAAAAAAATGCATGTTTTCAAAGGCATAAAGATAATGTCTTCTGTCGGTGCGAGCTATGAAAACTTGCTTTTAAACTAAAAAGCCCAACCCAAAGTAAAGCTAAGTGCTTTGGTGCGGTAATCATCGGGTTGATTGGCAAGCTCTGACAGTCCCATATCATATTTTAGGTCAAAACTGAGAACCTGACCTGCAAGAGGTCGCTGATAGCCCATGCCAAAGCTTACACCATAGTCATTTTCTCTTTTCTCTGGCTCTTGTGCTTGTGCGAGTTGTTTATCTTGTCCCTCTGCACTTATTTTGTCCCTGAAAGCAAACGCCGCAAAAGGGCCGCCGTTAAAATGAATCTGTGCGCCATTTGCTTTTACAATTTCACGGTTTACATATTGTAGTTGTAAGGGAATCTGCCAATAGCAGATGTTGTAATCTGCCCCTGTGGGATAGCCCGGGATGTGGGGCGTTTTTGTCCGGCCCTTTTGGATGTATGTGATTTCAGGTAATAGATTCAGTTGTGTGCCGATTGGGATTGCTCTGAACGCGGCAGCGGTAAAGCCAAGGTGCATGTGATCATTGTCATACAGATTACCGGTCCTGGAAAAAGTAGAAACCGATACTCCCGTGCGAATGCCCCTGTTTTGTGCATTAACAGCATGATGACCCGTCCATGTAAGAAACAGGATGATGATGTAAAAATGTATTGTTTTCATAATCTTTAATTGTTAATCTTGTGGATGATAATTAAGCCTAATTTGATTGCAGACTTCAATGGGGTGTAATACAAACGGGTTGTTTTGCAAAACCTGGGTTTTGACTACAAGCAATAAAGCTTCCCGTTTTAATTGTGGCTGAATGCTTTTTGACTTTCCTTATAAACCAATGCAACCAACTGATTCATACTGAAAAGGTTTCTTTCTGTACCGGTTTCCAGCCGGATGTTAAACTGGTCTTCCACAAGGTTCATAAGCAGGGTTACCTCCCATTCTGCCATTTTAAAATCATCGGAAAAGTTTGCAGTGTAGGAGCTCTCTTTGTGCCTGACTTTCATCTTTCTGTTAATGATGCGTTGAATCTGGTTGTGTACATCTGAATATGTCATGGTACTCATTTTTTAAGGTTAGTGATGAATGGGATTTGTAAGAGTTGTTTCTTTTGTTTTATCTTGTTTGGCTTTGTTTAAGCCGGTAAGCCTTTTGCAACGTTTTTTTACTTTCCTGAATTTTTCATATTTAATTCTTTCGACGCCTATCCTGAGTGCTCCCCAAACCGGGTTTTTTTTGTGGTGCATGGCATAAAAATGAGCAATGGTACCAAGACACATAGCGGTTCCATTTATTCTTCTCAGGTTGGACATTCTTGTTCTAAACCCCATCTTTTTTTTAAATTTTATACGGTTGAGATCAATCAAATGAAACACATAGCTCTCATCTGGCTTTTGGGTAACCAGGATGTTACCTGGTGATAGGTCTTTATGGTAGATGCCATTGTTATGCAGTTGCATGCAAGCAAAGGCGGCAAATGATGAAAGTACCTCAAGACGCTCGGCCAGGGGGAGATCAAAAGACTGCCCCAGGGAAAAATCATGTTTTTGGAAGATGGAGATATAAAAACTTTTGTCCAGGATGCTGTTTTTATAATAATCCACAAAAGCCACCGGCTCAGGGGTTTTTACTCCAAGACTCAGGATGCGAAGCGCATAATTAAATGATCTAACAGCTTTTGACGGTCTTATAAAACTATATGCAATGGCATTGATCCGGTTTTTATTTCCAAAAGATTTGACACAGAATTTCACCCCTTTATACTCTATGATTTTAATCGTATTTCGACCTTCTTTCAGGGTGACTCCGTTTTCTGTAAAATTGTTCCGGATGTTGCTGATAAAACCTCTGTAGTATTCAAATCCGGGGTTGATGTCCATTTTTTTCATCTGTTTCATCTTTCTATAATTTTATCGATGTTGTTATCAGAACGCGGATTACGCAGATTTTGCGGATAATCGCTGATAGAAAAAATAGGTGTGAATTCGTTCGATCCGTGCTATCCGTGTTCGTATATCTTTATTTTGTTTACTGAATTTCATTCGAATATAATTGTGTTTAGTATTTGGTTAGATGTAACTTACATGAATGTATTTATTACTCACTATCGTTTGTTTTAATTGGTGTTCGTGAGCTCACTTCGTTCGGTTCATTCTATTTTTTGAGCGCAGTGCTCATGTAAGTTTCATTTTGTTTTCCAAATAATCATCCCCGTGTATATCAATAGGTTTGTCATGGCTCGGTTCATCCAAAAAAAAGCTTTAACTTATGTATTGGCATAGCCATTTCTGTTTAATTATTGGACTTATGTGCCCAAAAGCTGTGAAACTACCTGTGTTGGTTTGATTTATTCTGCCCTTTTTCCGGGGCTACAATGAACATACTCCCATTATAATCAAAGCTGGTCCCAAGATAATTGATATGCGCTTATATGTACTTTGCTGCAGTTCATTGTTTTACAGGTTATGCAACTAATTCATTCCTGGAAAATCATCTATCAGTCGAAGAAATAGTGTGTAAGTGGCCAGGTGCAGAAAGTAACCAGTTCAGCTTTATTAAAAGCGGTGCTGTTAAATTCTTTTAGTTGTGCAGCCAGTCTTTCAACTTTTTGGTCTTCTTTTACCTGCATCATGATAGCCGAGTTGTAACCGGGCCATACCGGGTCGTTAAAGCGCGGATTTGCTATTTTATTTTTGGCTTTTACCTGGTCAATTACCTGGTATTCGCGAATGTTGCAGTCTTCAATAATTTCCAGGATGGTGTCCTGCACGCTTATGTTGCAGGTGCAATATATCATGTTCATCTTTTTATGTTTTAATGGTGTTGTGATTAAATTTCAAAAAAACGACTTGGAAAGAGATTTATGCCGGGAGCAGTTTTATCTGCTCCCGGCCATCCCATCTCATTTATTTATCTTCTACTCGTATGGCTTTGAAGTTGAATACAGTATAGACTACCGGAATCAATATCAGGGTAATAATGGTAGATACCAGCATCCCGCCAATAATGGTGATGCCCAGGGGTGACCACATTTCTGCCCCCATACCTGTTGAGAGAGCCATGGGCAACATCCCCAGCATCGTGGTAAAGCTTGTCATCAATACCGGGCGTAATCTGCTGCGTCCCCCTTCAAGTACCGCATCAATGAGCTTATATCCTCGTTTACGCAGCAGGTTGGTGTAGTCTACCAACACAATACCGTTATTTACCACAACTCCCAGCAGCATGATAGCACCAATAAAGGTTACTACGCTTAATGTAAGTCCGGTTACCACAAAGGCCCAAATGATTCCAATGATTGAAAAAGGGATGGAAAAAATAATGATGAATGGGTCTTTGAGTGATTCGAATTGGGATGCCATCACCATGTATACCAGCAGAATACCGGCAAGGAATATGAGCCTCAGGCTTGCAAAGGACTCACCCTGATCGGTGGTTTGTCCGCCAAGGGCCAGGCTAACTCCCTCAGGGTGAGAAATGTTTTTGAGCAACGATTTTACTTTTTGGGCTCCATCACCCAGAGAGATTCCATCAAGGTCGGCCGTTACTTTAACAATGCGTTGCTGTTCTTCGCGGATGATTTCCAGAGGGCCACGAACCTGTTCAATGGTGGCCACTTCGCGTACCGGAACCTGTTTCCCTGTAAGGGTGCTGATAACAATATTGCCAAGATCGTCAGCCGATTTTCTGAACTCCGGAGCATAGCGAACCATGATATCATATTCATTACCTTGGTCGTCGTATTCACCCGCTTCTGCCCCATAAATGCTTTGCCGAACTTGCATGGCAATCATAGCCGAATTCACTCCCAGCTCAGATGCCTTGTCTTTGTCTACCCGTATTTCATATTCTGCTTTACCGGGGTCAATGGTATTTTCAATGTTGGTAAATCCTTCCAGCTTTTCCAGCTCCCTTTGTACCTCCCTGGCTGTGGCGTTGAGTTCATCAAAATCGTGGCCGGTTATTTCCACTTCTATAGGTTGCACATTACCCAATAATGCCGAAGATAAAAGGCTTCCTCCATGTACGGTGAAGTTATCCACTTCAGGTACCTCTTTTTCGATACGCTCTCTAACTGCCTGGGCAGCTTCCCAGGCGCTTCTTTCTCGTTCGTCCGGCCGGCCCATGCGTGCTACAAGCGAACCAATGTTTTTTCCCTCCTGGAATCCTACGGTGGTCAGAGCACCATCTTCGGTTTGACCCACAATGGTAAACTCACTTTGCAACTCGGGAATTTCTTCCACCATGATTTTCTCAATACGTCTTGCTATGCGCTCGGTCTCAAGAGCACTGGTTCCAATTTCCATTTCAAACTGAACACTCACATCACCCGAGTCAAATTCCGGTATGTAATCGGTTCCGATGCGTCCTCCAACAAAGAGGGTGAACGCAAAAAGCAATACTGCAAGCCCAACTACAATCTTTTTATGGTAAACAGCCCAACTCAGTGATTGCTTGTAAAAATTCTCTGTTTTCTCAAACATGCGTTCACTCAACTGGTAAAACTTACCTTTGGGTTTGGTGTCTTTGCCTATGGGTTTGAGCAGTTGAGATGCGAGCATTGGAGTAACGGACAGTGCTGTTACAAGAGAAGCTATCAGGGTAATGGTTGTTAATACAGCCAACTGCTTGAAAAGCACACCTACAATGCCTCCCATGAAAAGCAAGGGAAGAAATACACTGATGGTGGTGAGTGTAGAAGCAGAGATGGCCATACCCATTTCGCTGGCACCAAATACAGCTGCCTGCCTGGGCTTACTGCCCATTTCCATGTGGCGGGTTACATTTTCAAGTACCACAATGGCATTGTCTACCACCATTCCTATGGCAATAACAATGGACATGAGCGAGAATATATTTATGCTGTATCCTGCCAGAAACATATAAACAAAAGCCGCGATGAGTGATACAGGCATGGTGAGCATAATAATAAGACTTGAGCGCCATTGCCGCAAAAAGGTAAATACCACCAACATTACAAACAGTCCGGCCCACCATAACGTCCCGGAAAGGTTGCTGATGGAGCGGGTTACAATATCGGAGCTGTCTACTATCTCCAAAACTTTTACATCTTCTGGCAAAACATCTTCCACTTTTTCCATCTCAGCTCTCACCAGTTCGGCTACTTCCAGTGTATTGGTGCCCGTTTGCTTCTGCACAAAAAATGCCACCGAGCGGCGTCCTCCTGTTCTTGCATAAGCGTCACGTTCTTTGTAATCATCCTTTAGGGTTGCCACATCCCTTATACGCACAGGTTTTCCTGCGAAGGAATGGAGTACAATATCCTTGATTTCATCCACATCATCTATTTCTCCTGTAACACTTACAGAAAAGTCGCGGGTGCCAACTTTTATATTTCCTCCTGGGATGCTGATATTTTCTGCTTTGAGAATGTTTGCAATTTGGCTGACGCTCAAATTATATGCTTCCATTTTCAAAGGATCAGCTTCAATACGAATCTCACGCTCAGGGGCTCCGATGGTTACAACTGTACCAACCCCTTCGACCTTCCGCAAGGGTGTGGCTATCTCGTCTTCAATAATATTGTGCAGATCATAGAAGCTCTCTTCAGCCTGTATCCCATAAGCAATAACAGGAATCATTGAGCTATTAACCTTGAGTATTACCGGTTGATGCACATCCCTGGGCAGGTGTCGCTTAACCAGTTCGATGTAATCCCTGGCGTTGTTGGAGGCTTCGTTCACATCCACACCCCAGTTAAACCGCAGGGTGATGAATGAAACATTTTCAGTGGATGTAGATTGAATGGAGCGCAGGTTTTCGGTGGCAGCCAGTACCGTTTCCATAGGTTGCGTTACCTGGTCTTCAACCACCTCTGCTGAAGCACCGGGGTAAACTGTTACCACAGTCAGGGTCGGAAACTCTATATCGGGCAATACATCACGGGGCAGCATTTGTATGGATACAACTCCCAGCAAAATAACTGCAATGAAAACCATCAGTGTGGTTGTGGGGCGTTTTACAGAATTATGGGGTAATTTCATTATTCTCTTCCTCCATTATTTATGATCGAAACTTTATCTCCTTCATTTACGCGGTTTTTCCCACCAATTATTACTTCATCACCGTCAAAGATGTTGGTGAGAACCACCCTGTCATCTTTTTCACTTATACGGCCTGTTTCCCGGGTTTCCACCATATTGTTTTTCACAACATGTACCAGTTCTTTATCCGTTTCCGGATCACGGTAAATGGCCTCCATGGGGACAAATACCGCTTTGTGGTCGGGTAACTGGAGGTTTACCCTGGCAAACATACCGGGTTTGAGCCGGGTGTCTGGGTTGGGGATGCTGATTTCTATGGATGCACTGCGTGTGCGGGTGGAGAGATAGGGTTTGATGAGTGTTACTTCCCCATGAAATTCATCCTGGGGGAACGCATCCACCCTCACCAAAGCCCGGGTGCCTTTTTCTATTTTTGCCAAATCGCCCTCATTCACTTCCACCTTCACCTTTACGGGGTCGAGCTGCATGAGTCGCAATATGCCACTTGTATTTGAGTAGCCGGGCTCCATGTTCAGGTTCAAAAAGTAGTTTTCTCCTTCATTCACCAGGTAGTCTACAATGGTGCCACTGAAAGGGGCCCGGATTTGCGTGTTTTTCTGAGCCAACTCGTATTTGGCCTTGGATGCATCAAAGCGTGCTTTTACATGATCATACTCCTGTTGGGTGATTGTGCCGTTTTTTACAAGCCGGGCCACTCGTTCATAATCTTTTTGTAATGTGAGATACTCAGCCTCGGCCTGCGCCAACATTTCTCCTGCCATTTCTACCAGTAGTTGGTCTTTCTTTACCCAGGTTCCCTCGGGGTAAATAATATTTTCCACTTTGCCCGGAAAGCCCGCCCCCAGGTTTGCCTCACGGTTGGCAAATACGGTGCCACTGAGGTGAAGCTCGGGTGAATAGCTTTCCTTGCTTGCCGGGTAAGTACTTACTACAGTTTCTTTATCTTGGGCTGGTTGCTCCTCTTCCTGTATCGCGCATCCGGAAAGGATGATGGAGAATATTGCCATCAGCAAAAACCATTGCATAAGTGTAATTTTACTTCCTTGTATGAAAGATGATGAGACTTCATACACTGATACTTTTGTGTAGTTTTTTTGGAAAACTTTTCGATTCATTTTTTTCGATTTTGTAGTTTAATTATCTTTTCTTTTTTAATTTTTAACCGGATTATGTTTATTAGTCATCGCGATATTTTTGTTCACCTTAGGTTTTTTTACCTGTAAAGGAGCTTTAGTGCGATGTATAAATATTTCCAAGATTTTTCTGTAATTTACTGTAGGCCAGTTTTTCAGAGGCTTTTGCTTCTATATAGGCTGCCTGTGCTTCCTGCCAGTGTGCCTGTGCTTCCAATACATCGCGGGTTGTGGCACGGCCTTCCCTGAACAGGTTGTTGGTAACATCCAGGTTCTCTTTTGCTTGCTTCAGCGAAAGGTGTGTAAGCTTTGTTTTTTCCATTGCTTCGTTGAAATCCAGCATGCTTTGATTTACCTGCAGCTCAATCATTTCGCGGGTGTCATCCTTCTTTAGCTGCATCTTCTCCTTTTCGATTCGGGCCTGAGCCACCTCGCGGCGCTTATCTCCAAAATGGTAGATGGGGATTGAAATTCCCACACCTATGCTGTAATCACCTCCAAACTCATCTTTAAAACCATTGTAAGGATTGGGATTGCTGTAGCTGTATCCGGCTTTCAACCCCATAGATGGCATCATGTCAGCCCTTTTTACTTTGATCATTTCTGCTGCGACAGACACTGACTGGTTAAGCATTTGCAGCTCAGGACGCTGACTCATTGCGGTTTCAGCAATGTTTTCCTCATCCAGAAGCAGCATATCTGCCTCAAAGTTTTCATCCAGTTCGAATTCGCGGGTCAGAGGCTGGCCGAGCATCTGGTTTAGGGCCATTCGGCTGAGGTGCAATCCATTTTCGGCCTTTACTTTTAACAGCTCAACCTCGTTGTACTTCACCTGCGCTTGCAGCACTTGGTTGCGGGTAACAATGCCCTCTTCAAAAAGATTTTCAAGATCCTGAACCAGTTTATCAAGCATCTCAAGGTAGGCTATGCTCAATTCAAGCTTTTCTTCCAGGGCTACAACCTGCCAGAAAAGTTCATCCGTGCGAAAAACCACTTGTGATATGCTCAAATCCTTGTTTATTTCGGAGATTTTCTCTGCCTTTTGGGCGATGCGATGTCCAGACCTTATTTTCCCACCCATGAAAAGGGGTTGGCTGAGGGTAATGCCAAACTGATAATTGTTTTTCTGGCCGATTTCGCCCTTTTCTTTGGGTAGCCAGGCATATTGTTGAAAAACGGGGTTTCCCTCTTCGTCGGTAACAGGTTCTCCTGTAAGCGGGTTAAAGACCAAAAATTCCGGTGCAAGTTCCGGATCCTGCATAATGGCAGGATTGAAACTGCCAGTTTCGCTATCAATTCCCTGGTAAGGAATCAAAGGCAAAAATTTATCCGAATCAAAAAGTTTGTAAGGTTTGTTGCGACGTTGGTAAGCTCCTTCTGCATCGAACCGGGGTAAATAATTGGTGAAAGCCGATCGCGTTTGTAATGCAGCACCCTGGTTGTCCAGCTGATCAATTTTCAGCTGTCGGTTATGCTCCAGGGCCATTTGTCTTGCTTCCTGCAAATTGATACTTTCCTGGGCTAGGCTCAGAAACGGTATCATTGCCATGATAAAAAATAGTCTCCTCATTGTTAAGAAATTTCGCATTGGGTTAAACGTTGTTTTTACTGACCGGGTCGCTCACTGGCGAACCATTCAGGATGCAAAACAACACACAGCGAAGCATTCTTAAAACAAGATACTAACTGAATTGTAGAAATTAGCTTCTAAACCGTAATAAAAGGAATCTGAATTTTATTCCAGAAAAGAGGGAGATATTAAAAAGAAAAGAGAGTTACTTTACGATATACCGGGGAATATCGGCCGGCAATCGTGTTAGGGTTTGATAATTAACCTGGCTACTTAGGTCAGAAAATGAGGCCACACTGATGTTCATTCTTTTTTGTTTTCCGATAATGACCACCTCATCCCCTTTTTCAATGTTAGGGATATCTGATACATTGACGGTCATGGTGTTCATGGTAACCGTGCCGATAACCGGTACGCGCTTCCCCCGGATCAATACCCGTCCCATGTTGGAAAGCGAGCGGCTGAAACCATTGGAGTAGCCGACCGGGATGATGGCAATTTTCATTTTCTTGTTGGCAAGAAAAGACGATCCGTAACCAATAAACTGGCCCGCTTCCACATTTTTTACTACCATAACCCTGGTTTTCCATGTAATAAGTCTTTTTAGGGGGTTGGTATTTTGGGGCTCCTTTTTGAATCGGAACATTTGGGTTTCAGTGCTGGGCCAGAATCCATACTGGGCAATCCCGATACGCACCATATCCATAATGGTGGTGGGATAGGTCAGAACTGCTGCTGAGCAGGCTGTATGCTTGCGGGCAGGAATAAGATTGTGGCGGTTAAAGTACCTGTTGTATTTTCTGTACAGAGAGATTTGCTCACGTATCCTTACATAGTTGGCAATACTTTCAGCACCGGCATAATGTGTGCAAAGACCTTCAAAATAAAAGTGTTCCTGGTTCTTTTTTAGAAATTGTACCAGTTCAGGGATTTCGTCACTGTCAAACCCTGTTCGGTGAAACCCGGTTTCCACTTCAATATGCAAATGGGCTTTTTTCTTTAGTTTGCTGGCAATTTCAATGGTTTTATGCAGCCTTCCCATATCAAAGACAAAGAACTCCACATCATTTTTGATAGCCCATTCAATTTCTTCATCGTCCAGAAGCCCCATTATCATAAGGGTAGAGTGTGCAGATTTGATGCTGTTTGCCTGAAGGGCTTCTGATGCTGAAAAAACACTAAAATGTGATATTCCTGAAATTTCTGCCAGGGGAACTATATTTTCTATACCATGGCCATAAGCGTTTCCTTTGATAACAGATGATATCACGGTGTCCGGGCCTACCAGTTTTTTCAGGTATCGAATGTTTTTTTTGTAAGCCGACTTGCTGATTTCAATGTGTGAAGTATGAAACATAGGTTGTATGGGTTATTGGGGACTTTCTATGATTTCTTAAGGAGTTTTTCTAAACTGTGATAAAAAACAGATACAGCATGGGGTATAACTTCATCGGGAAAATCATAATCGTTATTATGCAAACCCGGACTATCTTCTCCACTACCTATACCAAAAAGTGCTGCCGGGAAGTTGGAAGTAAAATGTCCAAAGTCTTCTGACCATCGAAAGGGCTCCTGAATTTCAATGATTTTTTCACCCAGCTCTTCGCTTGTCTGCCGTATGATATCCGTTACACTTTGGTCATTGATGGTAGCCGGAAACTCTTCGGTGTAAGAAATATCGATTTTCATTTTATGATCTTCAGCGAGAATTTTGATGTGTTTCTCTGCTTCTTTTACCAGGGTTTCCATGTCATCGTTGTAATAGGTGCGCAGGGTTGCCATCAAAACACCCTTGCCCGGATTGGTGCCGAAGGCAACTTCACCCAGGGTGGCATGGATAATGGTTATCAGGGCAAAGTCATTCAATTTGGAAGATTTTTTTTTCGGAATTTCAGGCAGTTGCAGCATGGCATGTGCCATCATTGGTGCCGGGGTGTTACCCTGCTCGGGGTGTGCTGCATGAGATGATGCTCCGTTGATTTTGACGATCATTCCTTTGGAGGCTGCGGCAAAAGGCCCTTCCTTCAGGACGACTCCTGCTTTCTCAAAGCCCGGAAGGTTGTGCAATGCCAGGGCATAATCGGGTTTTATCATTTTGAAGGCTTCGTCAGCAATTACTTTAGCTGCCCCCTGACCAGTCTCCTCTTCAGGCTGAAAAAGTAATACTACCCTGCCTGTAGAGAAAGGTTTGTTTTTAATGGCCAATGACAAGCCAGCCAATATGGTGCTGTGACCATCATGTCCGCATTTGTGGGATACCCCTTCAGTTTGTGATTTATGAGTAAAGGTATTTACCTCATCTATGGGTAGTGCATCCATATCTGCCCTCACCAGGATGGTAGGTCCTGACTTATCAAAAACATATATGGCAGCTACACCAAACCCACCCAGCCCTGTGATGATTTTATCGGGCTGGGTTTGCTTTAGAAAGCTTTCCAGCTTGAGAGATGTGTTTTTTTCTTTGCCCGATAGCTCAGGGTACTGGTGCATCCATTTTCTTAAGGTGTGTAATTCTTTCAGTTGATCGTGATTGAGCAATTCCATAGAGTTGGTTTTGGTGCGCCAAATTAGTAAAATCGGCTGGAATAGAAAAATATTCCTGGTTAAGAAAAATTGAGCAGATTGGAATAACTCTGAGAGGAAATTTGTCAGGGGTTTTGTTTGAGTTGAACTTTTACTTTTTCGGTGATATTTAGTGCCGTAGTAATGGTACTGAGATCGTCAAAAAGCTCCCCCGTTGCACCTGCCCAGTGACTGTGACCGATGGGGTGCATGATGTATTCATTTTGTGGGTCAGAGGTATCGATTGTTACTTTGTAAACCAGGGCAGGTTGGCTTGAGGTCATATAATGCTCATCTCCGGGAAACTTATTGTTATGCCAGTGCTGGTTCCAGTCCCAGGATTGGTTAATTTCCATGTAAATATTGAAAACCTTAGGTGTTGTAGCTTTTAGGGTGGTTTGTATTACAAAGTCGGCTTTGGGGGTAGGTCCGGTAACGGCATCAGGCATGGGCTCATCCTGGGTTGGGATAAAATAACCATCGGGCGCCTCTACTCCTCTTTGGTGACCCCAATAGGGAAGAGCGGCTGGTCTTCGCAAGGGGCCGGGTTGCCAGCGGCCACTGGAGGCATCTCCATGTCGAAAGTATCCTTTGGCAATGGATTGGGCCACATACAGGCTTTGCAAATAATTCCCTGCTGTGTCCTCCGTCCAGAAAGCCATCAGGGGATGATTATGTTCTTCACCCTTTGTAAAGCTAATGATAAGCTGTTTGCCTGCACTGTCTGTATGAGTTTGGAGTACTTCGGCAGGTGTTGGTTGTTTACTGCGCTGCCACCAGCGCTGCTGTTGATCATTAACCGGAGTGAAAGTCAAAAGAAGCGGTAATAAAACTGTCAAAGTTGCGGTGGATGTTGTTTGAGGTATCATATGGCGCTTTTTTTTAAAATTCAAACATAATGCCCACTGTGGGCAGCACAGTACCTGTGGTGTTACGGATTTCTTTCAGTGTGTATTCCCCGTCCTCTGCCGGCAAATAATTTCCATCTTCATCGGATTCCCTGAGCAGATTGGGGGGGAGTTCGGACTGAAAGTTATAAACGTTTTGGATGTCCAGGTAAAACATCAGGGAAAAATTGTTGAAAAAGTACTGCTTGTCAATTCTGAGGTCCAGCTGATGGAAGGAGCTGAGACGGTTTTCGTTAAACCGTTTATAGTCGAGATAACCTTGCCTTTGTGCATCCCAGGCATCCACGTTTCGCGATGTTTCAAAGTCAAAAGGGGTGTATGGGGCCCCTCCCGAAAATCTCCACTTTGCACCAATATCCCAGTTACGGGGAAGCTTTTGGGTGGCCGTGAGGTTTACAATATGGCGGTTATCCCATGATGAGGGAATGTAATCTCCCGATAAGTCCTGAAATTCGCTTCTGACAAAGGTATACGAAAGAATGATATTCAGCCCCCTGAATCTTTGTTCACGGTACAGCAACTCAGCTCCATATGCCCGGCCATCGCTGGTAGAAGTTACCTCTTCATCACCAAATATTCCAAAGTCTGCCGATTTGCTACCAAGGGGCACACTATCCTGGACCGAAAAAGGATAGTTGTTGTAATTTTTATAAAATCCTTCCAGGGTGATTTTGGTTTGGCGGGTTGGCAAATACTCAAAACCCGCTACATAATGGTCAACACTGATGTACTTTAAATCATTTTCCTTGTTTCTTAAAACACCCTGGTTATCTCTGAATCCAAGGGTAGTGTATGATGGTAGCTGGAAAAAACGCCCGGTACTTGCATTAAGGGTAAAGTTGCCCCTTAGCTGGTAAGAGCCTGAGAGACGTGGACTGAACTGGTTTAAAGGGTTGGCCATTTGGCTGGAATAGTTATTTCCATCGCTTCGCAAACCCAACGAAAGAGAAGCTCTGTCATTCATGAAATTGCGGGTGATCTGGCCAAAAAGGCTGTATTTATAAATTTCCAGGAATGAATCATATTCAATGGTGAATGGTTGGTTTTGCTGAAAAACTTCCTGGTAAGTGTCGTTGAGATATTTGGCATATTCTCCGCCGGCGCCCAAAAGTAAGCGCCATGGCCCCATCTGTGTTGTTCTTTCATACCGTACCTTGTTTTCAATCTCATCGGATTCATAATCAAAGGTACGAGCTCTTGATTCATTATTGTCAGGGTATTTGTAAGAAAAATTACGCAGCATGTTACGACTTAACACCACCCTGTCAAAACCATTGTCTCTGAATCTGCGGTAAACCGCTCCAATTGTATAGTTCCATTGTTCATTGACGGGCAAATAATCCAGGATAAACTTTTGTTCTTCGGTACCATCTTCCTGCAAGTCGGTATTGAGGCGAAATTGGTCAAGGGCGCCGATACCAATAAAGGTTAAGTCTGAATTATCAGATAACCGTGTATCGGTTTTAAACTGAAAATCATTGTATGTGGGCAGGAAGGGCAGGCCAATGGCACTAAAAAGAAATTGCAGATAGGACCTCCTGGCGGAAAAAACCATGGTGGTATGTTCTGCAAGGGGCCCGTCCAGTGTGAGGGCAAGGTCGCTGGCTCCGATGGCCCCTCTGAAATTCCACCTTTCACGATCGCCCCTCACCTGCCTGAATTCAAAAACAGAGCTTAATGCATTTCCCCTGTTGGCCGGAAAAGCAGAAGAGTACATCTCTATTTCTCGAATAAAGTCTACGTTGATGATTCCTACAGGTCCCCCGCTGGCTCCCTGTGTGGCAAAATGGTTAAGATTTGGTATCTCAACACCATCAAGGAAGAAACGGTTTTCGTTGGGTCCGCCTCCACGAATGATAACATCATTGCGGAAGGCAGGGGTAAAGGCCACTCCCGGTAATGATTGTATGACCCGTGATATATCCCTGTTGCTGCCAGGGCTGCGCTCTATTTCTGATATGCCCAGTCTGCGAAGTGAAACCGGACTTTCCTCCCGGCGCTGAAAAGGAGAGGCTTCGACAACAACTTCATCAAGCTCAATATCTACCTCTCTGAGCTCAATGTCAATGTTGGCCGTACGTGCATTGGTCACCATAAACTCCTCGGTGATTTTCCTTTCAAAGCCCACTGCTGATACCTCGAGCCGCACAAAACCAGGCTCCAACCCTGTGAAGAGAAAATTTCCATCCAGATCGGTGGTACTGCCTATGTTGGTTTCGTAAATAACAAGGTTGACAAAGGGGAGGGGTTCATTATTCTTTTCGTTGATAACCCGTCCGCTTATGGTTCCACTTTGAGCAAATAAATTCCCCAGTATAAGCATTGACAGTGAAACTGCTGTCAATAAATACATCCCCAAAATTCGATTTTTCACCATATTCATCGTTTTTCAATAGCATGATTATATCCATAGAAAAACACCAAAACACTTTTTTTGTTTATCATGTAACGAAAAAGATTAAACAATTCATATTGTTTCTTCAGACCATAATTTGAACTTTTTTTGACAAGACGGTAAATGTTTACAGCTTTTGTCCGAAATTTGCCCTGTTGTCAAAGTCATTATTCATAACCCTAACAAAACATCAACGTATGGCTACCCTCACATTAACCACACCTGCATTGCTTTTTTCGGCAATTTCCCTTATTCTTCTTGCTTATACAAACCGGTTTCTTACCCTGGCTCAGCTTGTAAGAAGTCTGCATGCCCAGTACAAGTCCGATCCCAGTCATGTTTTGTACGGACAAATAGCCAATTTGCGACGCAGGATTGTTCTTATTAAAAGTATGCAAATTTATGGAGTAGGCAGCCTCCTGTTATGTGTGTTGAGCATGTTTTTGATTTATGTGGGAAGAAACCTGGCAGCAGAAGTTATTTTTGGGCTGGGACTGGTAATGTTGATTGTATCCCTGGCCATAAGTATCTGGGAAATCAATATCAGTGTGAAAGCCCTCAATTTGCATATCAGTGATCTGGAGAGTGGAAAAGAAAAGTGACTTCTACTGTTTTTCGGAAGTTTTTCGTTAAAAGTCCCCAGGTTTTAACTTTTCATGTAATTTTGGTAAAACTATTTTAACAAATACGGTTAATATTATACTGTAAGATTTTGGAGAAATTGAAAGCAGATGTATCACTTAACTTAAAAGAATTATGAAAACTCATGTAGAAAAACGTTTTTTGGTGGGTATCCTCCTGTTGATTGCAGGAGTGGTGTTGATGCTGAAATATTATGATATTGTACCCATGGAAGTTCCTCCGTGGGTATTTACCTGGAAATCTATCCTGGTGCTTCTGGGCCTTGTATTTTTGGTTACAGATAGAAACAAAACCACCGGACTGGTTTTGTTTCTGATTGGCGGTGTTTTCCTTGCAGCTGATATCTTTTCAATTTCCGTGCGCGATGTTTTACGTTTTACCATACCCCTGGTATTGATTGTAGCCGGGCTGGCCATGCTGATGAAAAGAAAAAGTTTTTCTGCCCGGCAAATCAATGTGCCGGAAGATGAAAATGTAAACGACTACATAAATGATGTAAGTATATTTGGCGGAGCTGAAAAGAAAATCCATTCTAAAAATTTTAAAGGGGGTAAACTTACAGCCATTTTTGGTGGGGCTGAGTTTGATTTGCGCACTTGCGAACTGGCAAGTGGGATTAATGCTATTGACATGGTATGCATCTTTGGTGGGACAACCCTTCGAGTTCCTGAAGACTGGGTTGTGGTAAATGACGTTACAGCCATTTTTGGTGGGTTCTCCGATGAACGCACATTGAATGAAGATACCACCTCAAAAAATCCTGAAAAAGTGCTTTACCTCAAGGGTCTTGTATTATTTGGTGGTGGTGAGATAAAATAACCTTGTCTTGTTGTTAAAGATAAAGTAGTAGGTGCTTTGTTGCAAATGTGTTGCAATACAGGGCCTGGAGTGTTTTTGTAACTACCGTATTTTACTGAATCGCAATCGAAAAACTATTGTTATTTTTACCCCCCAAAAAAAAGTACTACAAAATGCAGAAAAAATATCCATTGCTGATTTTCACCACTTTGTTTTTACTTATGTTGATTACAGGTTGTGCTGCCAGGAGGATGGCGAAGCAAGCTGTTGAGTATGAAAGGGCGGGAATGTTTAAAGAAGCGGCTGAGTTATACTACGAAGCTTCCCAGAGAAAACCTCGCAATATCGACTATAAAACGGGGCTGAAAAGAACCGGTCAGGTCCATGTGGATGAAGTTGTGACCGGAATGACCACCGCATCTAGTCGTGGAGATTACCGTAAAGTTGTTTATGACTACCTGGCCATGCAAGAATTTACTTCCAAGCTTAACCGGGCAGGTGTTCAGATCGACATCAACCATTCGGCCACTTCTATGTATGATGATGCCAGGGTGAGATACCTGGATCAACGGTATGATGAGGGGTTGCAGTTTATAAGTCAAGAAAGCTATGACCGGGCAAAAGGAGTCTTTTCAGAAATTTTTGATATCGATCCTGATTTCAGGGATACGAGAACTTACCTAAACACAGCTACACTAGAGCCACTATACCAGCGTGGTGCAGAGTTTTTCAACCAGCGTGAGTTCATGGCTGCCTATGGTGAGTGGGAAAAGGTAGCTTTATCAGACCCGGGATATAAAGATGTGAGGAGCAGGATGGATCAGGCACTCAGCGAGAGGTATAAAGAAGGTACTATGCTTTTGCTCAATGAAGAGTTCTCAGCTGCTGCTTTAGCCCTGGCCGATGTGTTTAGGGTTAACCCCGATTATGATGATGTACGGGAGCTTTTCACCGAAGCACGTAATGAGCCCCTCTATCGGCAGGCATTGAATGAATTGGATGCAGGTAATTGCCGGCAGGCATATTGGATTTTGGGAGATGTTTTAGAGGATACCGGGGGTAACTACAAAGATGCACGGAACCTGCGAAGCCAATCGCTCGAATGTGCCCGGTATGCCATAGCAGTACACAGGGGCATTATGCCCAACCATCCTTCTGATGGAGAGGAGTTTGAAAATGTGATGATTCAGCAAATTCTTGAGTTGGAGGATCCTTTTCTGATTATTCATCGCCTACCCCTTATTAGCAGCAGGATCCATCGGAGCTTTCTCAGGGCTTCCGGTTCACTAAACCGGACACACCTCCGGGAGTTGCGTCAGCGCAATGATATTGATGCGGTATTGGTTTTAAACTTTGCTCGTTATAGCAAAATGGAAGGTGAACTGGAAAGGATTCGCAAAACTGGGTTTGAGCGCAAAACCATCACAACGGAGGATGGCGAACTCAAGCAACAAGATCGCCAGGTGAGTTATAATGAATATCAAAAGGAAAACCAGGTGACTCTCACCATGAACATTCAGCTTGTTTCAACCCGGAATGGCGAAATTCTTATTTCGAGAAGGTTTAGGTCCACCATGCAGGATGAAATGCATTATGCTGACTATAACGGAGAAGCAAAAAAACTCTATCCGGCCCGACGAACCGACCGGCAATATGTGATTGATGAAAGAAACTACAAGTCTTTGCAAACCCTGTTGGCTGCCGGCAATACCATTGAAAGCCCTGAAAAACTCAGGGACAGACTTTTTTTGGAATTATCTGACGAAATTGTCTTTGCACTTGCAAACTTCAATCCTGAGAAATGAAAAAACTGCTTTTGCTATCCTTCTGGACTCTTTTGCTGCTGGGCTGTTCTTCTTCAAGGCAGATTAGTCATGCCGAGCTAGTGGAAAATGCCCCTGACTGGGTTAAACAGACCCCCAACCACACTGGATACTACCATGGAGTGGGAATGGCTGTAAAAACAAACCAGGGTGATTTTCGTGAAAGGGCCAGGCAGAATGCGTTGTCAGAGCTGGCTGCCGGAATTTCTGTCCAAATATCTTCAACATCGGTACTCAATCAGTTTGATATTGACAACATATCCACGGAATATTTTCGTGACAACATACGCATGTCAGCCCAACAGGATTTGGAGGGGTATGAACTTGTGGAAAACTGGGAAAATGACCACCAATATTGGGTATATTATCGTTTATCGCGCTCACGGTTTGAGCAAATAAGACAAGAGCGTCAGCAAAGCGCTGTTAATCAGAGTATGTCAAAGTATGAGCAGGCTCGTCAGTTTGCCAGTCAGGGGCAGTTGGCCCAGGCATTGGGGTTTTATGTTCAGGCTTTTGAAGATGTTCGTGATTTTTTGGGTGAAGACCTAAATGCCAACATGGATGGTGAGAAAAAAAACTATACAACGTCTCTCATGACAGATTATATACAGCTACTCCAAAGCCTGGAAGTTGTTTATCCCCACAACAAACTGGCCATTAAGCCCGGAGCCAGGCCGGGTTTGGCTCCTGTTGAAGTCAGGGTTTTAGATTCTGATAACAGGGCTGTATCAGGCATACCCGTTGATACCAGGTTTTCCTGGAGAACCGGACACAGAATTGAAAACACCACAAGTGCCAACGGGAGTTTTTATCTCAACATTTATGGTTTAAGACCGGGCTCTCGCAATGAAGAGGTTGTAAGCCAAATCAGAGTTCAGCGCATTGTTGAAGAAAATACCAATGATATCGTTATTCGCCGCATGCTCACAAGCATGGCTCAGGATCTCTTTGTGTTACCGGTGGAAGTTATTACTCCCGCCATTTATCTTTCTATAGAATCCGAAGAGGATCTGGATTTTTCTGGATTGAAACAGGATGTAACAAGCTTGCTCAGGCAGGACGGGTTTAATGTAATCCGGCAGCAGGATTATGCTGATTTATTAATGCAGTTCCAGGTAGAGGTATTAAACAAGAGACAGCATTCTAATCGTTTTCTTGTTAATTTACTGGCAGATATATCCGTGGTTGACACTAATGGTAAAACCCTATACAGCAGAACGGCCGATAACATTTCCGGGCTTGGGCAAACATACGAGGCTTCGCTTATCAATGCTTATCAATCACTTGCGGGAAAAATGACCATCTCCATTTATCCGCAAATTATCAATACATTGTTTTTTAGTGATTTATGAATTTTTGGTGATTGCTTTTTATTACTTTGGTCTAATCATTATACTTAGGGCTGGATTTTGTCGTTATCAAATCACTTTGGCAGTAAAAAATGGTAACTATTTAGCTGGCCATTATTATTGAATTCAGAAAAGTATTATCTTTGCAAATTGTTTTCACTGCATTGTCAATAAAAACCCTAAAAACAAGCAACTATACATGCGAAATCCGGATTTCAGGCAGAAAATTCTGTTCATTTTAGTTCTTTTTCTTCTTTTTACCTCCTGTAGTAAATATCAGCGTTTGCTCAAAAGCGATGATGTCATGCTGAAAAAGGATAAAGCAATTGAGTATTACGAGGAGGGTGATTACCATCGCAGTATTGGGTTGCTGACAGATGTGATTCCTTCTTTCAGGGGTACAGCTCATGCTGAAGAATTGAATTATTATTATGCCATGGCTCATTACAAACAGGGCGACTATATTTTGGCAGCCCATTATTTTAAAACTTTTACTGAGGCCTTTCCCCGTAGTGAACACAACGAATATTTTCGATTTAAGAGTGCCTATTGCAAATACTTGCTATCACCCAGGCCCAGCTTGGATCAAACAGAAACCCGGCAAGCCATCCGTGAACTTCAGGCATTTATCAATCGTTATCCCCAGAGTGAAAGGGTGGAAGAGGCCAATGAATTGATTGATGAGTTGAGAGAGAAGCTGGAAATCAAAGCTTTTGATTCGGCCAAACTTTATTTTAATATAAGGGATTACATGGCTGCAGTAACCGCTTTTAATAATCTGATAAGAGATTTTCCCGATACTGAATTAAGGGAGGAAGCATTATTTTATATCATCCGCTCACATTTTCTGTATGCAGAAAACAGTATTGAACAAAGGCAGCTGGAAAGATATGAAAATGTGTTGTCGGCCCACAGAAGGTTGGTCAACCGGTTTCCCGAAAGTGAGTATCTTGATAATGCAAACCAAATGCTGGAAAAAGCCAGCAGAGAAATTCGGAGACTGGAAGAAATTGCGGACGGTAACTCCTGACCCCCGGTCAACTAATTATTGTAGAACTTTGAAATTGATTAAACGGATAGATAGCTATGGATTACAAAAAAGTAAAAACCCAGGGAAATACAGTAACCAGGGACATCAGACAATTTGACAAAGATACTGGTAATATTTATCAATCTGTTGTTATAACCGCCAAGAGAGCCAACCAGGTAGGGCTTGAAATGAAGGAAGAGCTCAATAACAAACTTTCTGAGTTTGCTACTTCAACAGATAACCTGGAAGAGGTATTCGAAAATCGTGAGCAGATAGAAATTGCCCGTTACTATGAGCAACTTCCCAAGCCATCGCTTATCGCTATCAGTGAGTTTTTGGAAGGCAAGATATATTACAGAGTGCCTGAAGATAAAAACGATTAAGTTTTCTAAGTTCTTCTTGTTTGTTTTAGCGAGCAATTGAATGAACCAAACTTGCTTTGCATGCTCCAGGGAAAAAAAATCATTTTAGGGTTAAGTGGCGGTATCGCAGCTTACAAAAGCCTCACCCTCATTCGTCTATTTATTAAGGCAGGGGCTGAGGTACGCATTGTAGCTACCGAAAGTGCCATGTGGTTTGTAACACGTGTTACCCTGGAGTCGCTTTCGCACAACAAAGTCTATGATAAAGTTTTTGGTTCCGAAAATGACTACACCACAGAACATATCAGCCTGACAGACTGGGCCGATGTTATGGTGGTGGCACCCGCCACAGCCAACATCATTGGTAAGTATGCCAATGGCATTGCCGATGATGCACTTTCCACATCCCTTATGGCTTTTGATAAAAAGGTTTTTTTTGCACCGGCCATGAATTGCAAAATGTTTGAGAACTTTGCTTTCCAGAGAAATCTTCAATATATCCAGGAAAACGGAGCGGCCATCATCGAGCCAGCTGAAGGCTACCTGGCTTGTGGATATGAAGGCAAAGGGAGGATGGAAGAGCCGGAAAGTATCTTTCGGGCTGTAGAACAGTATTTTGACGCGGATTCGGAGCTCAAAGACAAACAAATATTGATAACTGCCGGACCCACCCAGGAAGCCATTGACCCGGTTCGATATATTGGGAATCACTCCACCGGCAAAATGGGATTTGCACTGGCTGAAGAGTTGGCAAAAAGAGGTGCCAGGGTTGACCTAATCGCTGGCCCTGTTCATCTTGCCGTTTCCCACCCCAACATTCACAGGGTGGATGTCGTTACAGCAGAGCAAATGTATGAAGCTGCTTTACAACGCTTTCCTTCGGCCCACGCAGCAATCTTGACAGCTGCAGTGGCGGATTACAGACCCGAAACCCACCATTCGCATAAAATAAAACGCACCAGGGAGCCGCTGAGCCTTAAGATGGTGCCCAATCCCGATATCCTTGCCAGCCTGGGTAAAATGAAAAAAGAGAACCAGGTTATTGCAGGTTTTGCCCTTGAAACCACAGATGAATTGGATAATGCCCGCAAAAAGCTACAAGCAAAAAATCTGGAATTTATCGTATTAAACTCACTTAACGATCAAGGAGCTGGCTTTGGTACCGACACGAATAAAGTCACCATTGTAGACAATAAAAATCAAATTGAAAGGTTTGAACTTAAAAGCAAAAAAGCTGTTGCATCCGATATCGCAGACAAACTAAGCGATTTTCTTAGATAAAGACCCTCATTTGATAACAATCATGCAACTCCATTTGGTATATTCTTTCAAACGATAAGCGGATGAAAAATACGATTTCAATCTTCATCATTGTATTATTGAGTTTAGGCACGGTCCACAGCCAGGAACTTCAATGTAATGTGCAGATTTCTTCCCCTGGGATGTCGGAAACCGACCGGGAAATATTGCGCACTCTGCAATCATCCATTCATGAGTTTATGAACCAACAAAACTGGACAGATTACCAGTTTGAACCCGAAGAGCGGATTGAGGCCAGCATTTTGATTACGGTCAATGAGAAGGTAGGGAGTGATGAATACCGGGGCACCATCCAGGTGCAGTCGCGCCGCCCCATTTTTCAGACTTCATACAGCAGCCCTGTAATTAATCACAATGATCGCGATTTCACCTTTCGGTATGTTGAAAATCAGCCACTTGAATATGCAGACAATACCTTTTCCAGTAATCTGACGGCTGTATTGGCTTTTTATGCCTACGTTATTATTGGTTTTGATTTTGATACCTTTTCACCTATGGGAGGCACTCCTTATTTTGAAAAGGCCCAGGAAATTGTAAACCTCGCACAAAACGCCCCGGAAAGAGGATGGAAATCCTTTGAAGGCCAAAGAAACAGGTACTGGCTGATGGAAAATATTTTCAACTCGCAATACTCTAATGTACGCCAGGCACTGTATCACTATCACAGGCTGGGGTTTGACCGAATGACCGAAAGTATGGATAATGCCAGGGGGGAAGTGGTGAATGCCATCGAAATGCTTCAAAGAGTGCATCGTCAAAGACCCGGGAGTTTTCTTATGTCAATTATCATGACTACCAAGGGTGATGAACTGGTTAACCTTTTTTCCGAAGCACCCTCCATGGAACAAAACCAGGTGGTGCAAATCCTTTCCGAGATAGACCCATCCAACAGCGCCCGATACCGTAGGATTACCCAGGGGGACAGCTGATTTTCCCAGTATAAAGATTTGTTTAAAACCCTGTTTTAACTTTGCTTTAATTTCCTCTTATCCGTATGGCAAAGTTTGTTATCTTTGTGACTTCGCTAAAAATCAGCCTTGGTTCGCATGTTAAAAAGTCTTTTGATTGAAAACTATGCCCTGATTGAAAAACTGGACATCAGCTTCGATGAGGGACTTACTATCGTTACCGGTGAAACAGGTGCCGGTAAATCTATCTTGTTGGGTGCTCTCAACCTTATACTTGGGCAAAGGGCTGACACCAAAGTGTTGTTCAGTAAAGAAAAAAAATGCATTATTGAAGGAGCCTTTTTCGTTCACAACCTCCCTCTAAAAGCTCTTTTTGAAGAGAATGAACTGGATTATGATAAAACAGCCATCTTCAGAAGGGAAATAACACCCCAGGGAAAATCTAGAGCTTTTATCAATGACACACCCGTTAACCTCAATGTGATGAAGCTTTTTGCTGAAAAGCTCATAGATATTCACTCTCAGCATGAAAGTCTAATATTCAACCGTTCAGCCTTCAGGTATCATGTAACAGATGCATGGGCAGGTACAGTTAACGATGTGAATGAGTTTCGAACCTCTTTTCAGCAATTGAATAGCAACAGGAAAAAACTGGAAAGTCTCCTGGAGCAAGAGAAACAAACTCGCGCAGATCTGGACTATTTTCGGTTTCAGTACGATGAACTGTATAAGGCTAATTTGCAACCTGGCGAATTAGATGAGTTGGAGAGTGAGCTGGAAGTGCTCAATAATGTGGAAGAGATAAAGTTCAATCTGGAAAAGGCGGATTTTATGCTCCAGGAAAGCCCCGAAAACACCCTGGGCAAGCTTGGCGAACTGCAAAGCTTGTTTTCACCCCTTGAAAGATATGATAAGCAATATGCTGAACTCCTGCAGCGTATAACCTCTATTAATATCGAGTTGAAGGACATTGCTTCCGAAATAGCCTCGGTGAAAGAAAATGTGTCGGGTGACCCAGCACGAAGTAACCAGCTTCAGCAGCGCTACGACTTACTCCAGAAACTTATACATAAACACAACGCTACCAGTGTGGATGAGTTGATGGAGATCCGCGATAGCTTCTTACAGAGGATAGAAAGTTTTGAATCTCTGGAAACGGATATCCAGCAACTGGAGGAAAAGTGTTCCATGCAAGAGGATAAGCTCCAAGGTTTTGCCCAAAAAATATCTGCCGCCAGAAAAAAAGCTATACCAGCTCTCGAAAAAGAGATAAATGCTTTATTAAAAGAACTTGGAATGCCTAATGGTCGGTTCCTGGTAAAAACAGACCCTTCAACTGATTTACATGCCAATGGTTTGGATGAGTTGTACTTTTTGTTTTCCGCTAATATGGGTAGCGAACCCCAGGATATTTCGAAGGTAGCTTCCGGAGGGGAGATGTCCAGGCTAATGCTGGCTGTAAAATCAGTGATATCCATGAAAAACCTGCTCCCTACTATTATTTTTGATGAGATTGATACAGGAGTGTCTGGAGAGATTGGTTTTAAAATGGGGCATATCCTTGAAAAAATAGCGCACAACATGCAGGTTGTTTGTGTAACTCACCTTCCCCAGGTTGCGGCAAGGGGGCACAAACATTTTATTGTTTACAAGACCATTCGCAAAAATGCCGCCCATACATTGGTTCAACAGGTAAATGAAAAGGAAAGGGTAGAAGAAATTGCTAAAATGTTGGGAGGGGAAACTCCCAGCAGCAGTGTTATGCAAACGGCAGAAGAATTAATTACAAACAAAAGTGTTCACAAATCCTAAAATAAAATGACTCATAATCTTTTAAAAGGAAAAAAAGGCATCATTTTCGGCGCATTGGATGAGAATTCAATTGCCTGGAAAGTAGCTGAACGTGCCAAAGAAGAAGGTGCAGATTTTGTACTGACAAATGCTCCCATTGCATTGCGCAAAGGGGATATTTTTCGATTGGGTGAAAAGACGGGCAGTGAAGTGATATCTGCTGATGTAACCCAGGTAGATGATCTCGAGAATCTTTTCCAGGAGAGCTTAAAAATTTTGGATGGTAAAATAGACTTTATTCTGCATTCGGTGGGAATGTCGCCCAATGTGCGAAAGGGATTGCATTATACCGATCTGGATTACAATTATATGATGAAGACCCTTGATGTTTCTGCGGTATCACTGCACAAAGTTTTGCAGACGGCCATCAAGCTTGATGCCATCAACAAATGGGGTAGTGTGGTTGCACTTAGCTACATAGCTGCCCAGCGAACCTTTTCCTCCTATAGTGATATGGCCCAGGCCAAAGCCATGCTGGAGTCTATAGCCAGGAGCTTTGGTTATCATTATGGCAGAAGGCGCAAAGTCCGTATCAACACAGTTTCCCAATCTCCCACAGTTACCACTGCAGGTAAAGGAGTAGGGGGGTTTGATGCCTTTTATAATTACGCCCATTGCATGTCTCCTTTGGGCAATGCCAGCTCAGCCCAGTGTGCTGATTATTGTATTACCCTGTTTTCAGATCTTACCCGTATGGTTACCATGCAAAACCTGTTTCATGATGGAGGATACTCCAACATGGGTATCAGCGACAAGTTAATTGATGATTGCTTTGTATGCCAGGGTGATTGCCATGAAAGAGATAACGAATAGATACCGCAAAATAAATGATGGTAAATGGCAGAACAACATACGCGTGTTGTAATTGCAGAGTGTCAAAATTTATTATTTTTGCAAACTTTAAATTCCATATTAAACCTATCGTAAATGAGTTTTAAAATTGTTGTTTTAGCCAAACAAGTGCCCGATACCCGCAATGTGGGTAAAGATGCCATGAAGGCAGACGGTACAGTAAACCGTGGTGCGCTCCCGGCCATTTTTAACCCCGAGGATTTACAAGCCCTGGAACAGGCCCTGATGGTTAAGGATCAGGTTGAAGATGCTGAGATTATTATACTTACTATGGGGCCACCCCGCGCCGTGGAAATTATCCGTGAAGCCCTCTACAGAGGAGCAACTTCAGGCTACCTGATTACGGACCGCAAATTCGCAGGTTCAGATACCTTAGCTACCTCTTACACCCTTGCCCTGGCTGTTAAGAAAATTCAGCCTCACCTGGTTATTGCAGGTCGTCAGGCCATTGACGGGGACACCGCACAGGTAGGTCCTCAAATAGCCCAAAAGTTGGGTATTCCGCAGGTTACTTATACCGAGCAAATACTGGATGTTAACCTTGACGAACTTAAAATCAGGAGACGCCTTGAGCGGGGAGTGGAAGTGGTTAAATGCAAAACGCCATTGTTAATTACAGTGCATAGCTCTGCAGCTGAATGTCGCCCCAGAAACGCCAAACTGCTTATGAAGTATAAACATGCACGTTCGGTATCAGAGCTCCAGGAAGAAAGCAAAGATTATACCGAGATGATGACCAACAAGCCTTATCTTCGTTTAGAGGAGTGGAGTGTTGCTGACCTGGGTGCTGATGAAGAAGCGCTGGGCTTATCAGGTTCTCCCACCAAGGTGAAAAAGATTGAAAATGTTGTGCTGGCCAAAAAAGAATCGGTCAACCTCACCACCGAGGATAAAGATATTGATTACCTGATGAAGGAACTTATCGACAGCCATGTAATTGGTTAATTAAATCATTGAAAAACGAAAATATTTTTAAAAGTGAATAATATTGTTGTTTATTGCGAAATTGAAGATGGCCAGGTGGCAGAAGTGAGCCTTGAGTTGCTCACCAAAGGCCGTAAATTAGCCAATGAAATTGACCGGAAGCTGGAGGCTGTTGTTATCGGACACAACCTGAATGGAATAGAAGAGCAGGTATTTCCTTACGGGGTAGATGTGTTGCATGTTGCTGACAACTCCCGCTTGTACCCTTTTCTTACCCTTCCCCATACAGAAATTCTGGTTAATCTTTTTCAAAAAGAGAAACCCGATGTAGCCCTGTTCGGGGCAACTTCCGTGGGACGTGACCTTGCTCCCAGGATAGCCTCTTCACTTAAGTGCGGTCTTACAGCCGATTGTACAAGCCTCATCTTTGGCGATCACACCGAAAATAAAACCAAAAAGGAGTACAAGAATCTGCTTTACCAAATCAGGCCCGCCTTTGGAGGTAACATCATTGCTACAATTATCAACCCTGAAACAAGGCCGCAAATGGCTACCGTTAGAGAAGGAGTGATGAAAAAGGAGGTGTTTAACACCTCACACAAGGGGGAGATCAAGCATATCAAGGTGGATACCATTCTCAGGGACGAGCATATGGCCGTTGAAATTCTTGAACGCCACATTGAAAAGCAAAAGGTAAACATCAAAAACTCCCAGATTATTATTTCCGGTGGGTATGGTGTAGGCTCCAAAGAAAACTTTGACTTGTTGTTTGAGCTGGCTGAACTGCTGGGTGGAGAAGTTGGTGCATCACGTGCTGCTGTGGATGCAGGCTTTGTAGATCATGCCCGGCAAGTGGGGCAAACAGGGGTAACCGTCCGGCCCAAGCTTTATATTGCTTGTGGTATTTCCGGCGCGGTACAGCATACTGCTGGTATGAACGAATCTTCTAAAATTATTTCCATCAATAACGACCCCAAAGCTCCCATTAACCAAATAGCGGACTTTAACATTACGGGAAATGTGGAAGACATCATTCCCAAAATGATCAAGTTTTATAAAAAGAACATCAAGTAGTTATAAACGATGGTTGCTGAATAGCTTAACATACCGGTTGGCGGTTGAAGGCCGGACATGCTCTTTCAACCCCTGGAAAACAAAATTTGTAACAGTTGTGCTGCAGATTCACATACCGGTGAGCAAAATAATCAGCAATCGCACCAACAAAAACAAAAATGGAAAATTTTTATAAAGATAATCCCGGTCTAAAATTCCATCTCCAGCACCCCTTGATGGAAAAAATTATCAGGCTGAAGGAAAACAACTTTGCTGATAAGGATAAATATGATTATGCTTTTCAGGATTTTGAAGATGCCCTTGACTCTTACGACAAAGTGCTGGAAATTGTGGGTGAAATTTGTGCCGAAACCATTGGACCCAATGCCGAAGCCGTTGACCAGGAAGGGCCAAAGCTCATTAATAATGAGGTGGTATACGCTCCCGGCACAAAAGAAAACCATGAAACCCTAACCAAAGCCGGTTTGATTGGTATGTCATTACCTCGTGAATATGGCGGACTGAACTTTGCCATGGTTCCTTATGTGATGGCTGCTGAGCTTGTATCAAGAGCTGATGCCGGTTTTGCTAATATTTGGGGACTACAGGACTGTGCCGAGACTCTGCACGAATTTGCCAGCGATGAATTAAAAAAGGAGTTCCTGCCCCGATTCAACAAAGGGGCCACAGCTGCTATGGACCTTACCGAACCCGACGCCGGTTCAGACTTGCAGGCTGTACAGTTAAAGGCCACCTTTGATGAACAAAAGCAGCAGTGGTACCTCAATGGCGTGAAAAGGTTTATTACCAATGGTGATGCAGATATCAGCCTTGTACTGGCACGTACTGAGCCTGGTACTTCCGATGGGCGTGGTCTTTCCTTATTTGTGTACGATCGCAAAGACAAGGCTTTGACTGTGCGCAGGATCGAAAACAAACTTGGAATCAAAGGCTCCCCAACCTGTGAGCTTGTATTTAAGAATGCTCCTGCTAAGTTGGTAGGGCAGCGCAAGATGGGCCTTATTAAATATGTAATGTCGTTGATGAACTCAGCCCGTTTGGGTGTGGGAGCCCAGTCTGTTGGTATTGCTGAGGCAGCCTATCGTGAAGCTCTCAAGTATGCTCACGAAAGAGAGCAGTTTGGAAAGCCTATTATTGGTTACCCTGCTGTTTATGAGATGCTCTCGGTAATGCGTGCCAAAATTGATGCAACACGGTCGTTGTTGTATGAAACAGCTCGTTATGTTGACGTTTATAAGGCCTACAGCTTTATTCAGGAAGAAAGAAAACTGGAGCCCGAAGAGAGGAAAGATGCAAAACACCATACCCGTGTTTCTGATGCACTTACCCCGCTGCTGAAACTCTTTGCCAGCGAATATTGCAACGAGATTGCATCGGATGCATTGCAGGTTCACGGTGGTACAGGCTACATGAAGGACTTCCCGGTGGAGAGGCTTTTCAGGGATGCCCGTATTACCAATATTTATGAGGGTACTTCCCAGCTCCAGGTTGTAGCGGCCATCAGGGCGGTAGGAAATGGCACTTACCTGAATCTTATCAGGGAATATGAGCAAAACCATGTAAAGCCGGAATTTGAGTATCTGCAGCACAACCTCAAAGAACTTACTGACTTGTATGAGAAGATGGCCAACCAAGTGTTGGAGGGTAAAAACAATGAGCTGTTGGACTTCCATGCAAGACGACTGGTTGAAATGGCTGGTTATATCATTATGGGATACTTACTGTTGCAGGATACCCACAAAGACGAGGAATACAGAAAATCAACGGAAATTTTCATCCGAAAAGCGCACACAGAATGTGCGTCAAGAGCCGAATTTATCAAATCTTTTGACGAAGATAAATTGGGTACATATAAAATATCCTGGGAGTAAACCCCGATGAATGTACCGGTAATATTTTCCGGTATCTAAATATAATTACCAATAGGGAGCAAAACCACCTGGTTTTTGCTCCCTGTTTGTTTTATGGGGTAGAATGTTTGGGTTTATATAATTCCATCAAAAGCCCAATTAAAGAGGTAGAGAAGTGCTCTCCCTGATTGGGTGCGTTGATTGATGAAATCATTGTAACTTAAGGGTTATTTCTGCCACCCGGCGGCCCAAATTTTCTCCTTTTTGTAAAAACTCCGGATCGATGGTTTCTGTTTTATCGAATGGAGGTTCTCCCACGATGGCTGATGCCCCAAAAGGGGCTGTCCAATCATCTCCTCCCACGATGATCATTCCAAATATCATCATAGATTGAAGAATATTGAGCATAGTAGCTTCTTCACCAGCCGAAATTCCTCCTGCCGTTACAAAGGCAGCACCTACTTTGTTTTTCAAGGGTGTACCCTCAAACGGCCATAAGGTTATAAACTCCTGTACCTGCGGGGCAACATTGGCGTTATAAACCGGGCTACCCACAATAATTGCAGATGCTTCCAGCAAGTCCTCTTCTGTGGTGTCTTCAACACTTTTCAGGAGTACACTTACTTTGTCAACACTTTCAGCTCCTTTTTTCACCGCTTCTGCCATAGCCTCAGTATTACCGGTTTTTGAATAATAGCTGATTAAGATTTGAGTCTGTGACTGTGAAGTGATAAAGAGTCCTGCCAACAATAAGCCGATAAATAATTTTTGGATGGTTGGTTGCATTTTCCTGGTTTTTATGATTGTCAAATGAATTTTAACCTTGCTTCTGGCTTAGCCAGCGATTGAGTAATGTGAGAAATATGGAAATGGAAAAAAAGAAAAACAGTTCAAAAACACCCGTGTTCCCAAACAGGAAAAACAGAGAAATGGAACCTAGTATAACCGTGTATAGCATCCACATGGATTTAATGGAAACCTTTTGGTCGATGCTCTGAAGGTATCGGATAAACATATATAGTGAAACTGTCAGGGAAACTCCAAAGGCTACTGCTGCAATGGCATGAAGTCTTTTTAGCAGGGGGAGATGTTCTACAGCCGGTATAAGTACTGTAAGTATCAGGAATATCAATGACCATATCAGCAGCCGGCGTGCACGGGGGTTGTGAAATGATTTTAAGACATACAACCTGAGAAGGTAAAATGTTAAGAGCAAACCCGTAATGGTACCCCATATAATAAAGTTTATACGGTATCCCAGCTTGTTGCCAATCATGCTCAGTGTATAATCCAATGGTGACTCCTTGGTGCCAAAAAGCCAGGTATACAATGGGATAGCAATGATGGCAAAAATTGCCAGGTAGGTAAGATAATTGCGTTTAAAGTCTTTCTTCTCCAGTTCCTGTACTTTGTTGAACATTGTTTGTTACCTATAAATTTTGGAGCAAAAATACACAAAATAAAAAATCATTGTTGTATCGACCAGCCTGTACGTCAGTTGATTTTTTTTCATAAAGTGGTCAATTCTTTTTTATCAAACACTCTTTGTGGATGGGTTAAGTGGCTAAAGATTAGATTTCTGAAAAAGCTTTAAAAGTTTTTAATCCATCAATAAACCTTGCGGGGATTTCCTTTCCCTGGATTCCCCAAAAACAAAAAAGTTGAAAAAACATTTGTTTTACTAAAAAATATGCTTATACTTGCAGCTTGAAAAAGAAAAGATGAGAAATTTTTCTATATATACCTATTTCTTTTACTTTTACTATATAGGTAAGAGCGGGGCTTAGGTATGTAATGAAAAAAACAGCATATTTTACATGAAAAGCCCCTGGAAAGGGGCTTTTTTTTTGAGGTAAAGCCAAACAAATTAATTAAACAAGTTTTTTTTGGTGCAAGAAAAGCTCAGAAAAAAAAACGAACTAATTTAAATTCAGATGAGAAGCCATTTTTATTTCGGATATTATTTTTATTTCTATCTCAACTTTCACAGAGGTCTGACTGGGTAATATCTGCATAAAATATGTTTGTAAACCGGAGCCTCTGCATAGCAGGGGCTTTTTTTTATCCTCAGTGTAACTTACAGAATTGTTAAAATAAAAAGTATAAAAGAATGAATATTACAATTATTGGAACAGGACTCATCGGTTGCTCTATGGGCATGGCCCTGAAAAAGTCAGGTCATCATATCCGGGGCATTGACAACAACCCTATGCATCTTGAAAAAGCCCTGGCCATGGGTGGCATAGATGAAGCAGAAGCTTCTCCGGGGGAAGCTCTTGAAAGTGCAGATGTGGTTATACTTTGCATTCCCGTTGATGGAATTATAAAATTGCTTCCCGATGTTCTCAACAACGTAGGTCCTCATACCACGGTAATGGATATGGGTAGCACCAAAGAAGACATTTGCCGCCTGGCAGACACCCTTAACCGGCGGGCAAATTTTGTGGCTGCCCACCCAATGGCAGGTGTTGAGCATTCAGGCCCTATGGCTGCCCACGTTGACCTTTTTCGTCATGCACGGGTAATTATCTGCGATCCCCAAAAGTCTTCAAGTCAGGCTCTCAGCAAGGCAATGACCCTGCTGCAGGAATTGAATATGAGAGCCTTGTTTATGGAGTCCTTACAGCATGACAGGCAGCTGGCGTTGGTTTCTCATTTGCCGCAGTTTATTGCTTATGCCCTTGCTTCATTACCCCAGTTTGATGAGCCTTCTTTTGAAGACTGGGTTGAGCTGGGAGGTGGAGGACTGCAGTCTTCTATCAGGTTGGGGAAAAGTTCAGCCGATATGTGGATGCCTGTTTTTCAACAAAACAAGAAAAATCTTCTCCCTTTTATCGATGCTTATATGGAAAAACTTACCGAACTCAAAAACGCTGTTGAACAGCAAGATGAAGAAAAGATTAACGGAGCTATACAAACAGCAAATACCAACTACGAGAAATTGAATTACCGGGGTGAAAAACCTGCCGTTGCCGTTGAAACGCAGGGTGCACCTAAAGTATATTACTCCTGATGATGAATGGAGTACATATTTCCTCCTGAAATACCAAAATGCTAAAGCTTTGTAAAATTTTAATAATAAACAGCCTTATGAAAACAGACTCTGACAAAAACTCTCCCGACTCACGGAATGATGAAAATTCCAACTCCCTGCTTGAGAAAAAGCCTTTGATCATAGCAGGACCGTGCAGTGCAGAAACTCCTGAACAACTGTTTGCAACGGCATCACAACTTGCTATGGATAACAGGGTGGATTATTTCAGGGCCGGGATATGGAAACCACGCACCCTGCCTGGTACTTTTGAGGGTGTGGGAGCACCCGGACTAGAATGGATGCAGCAAGTGAAAAAGCAGACTGGTTTAAAAATAATCACCGAGGTAGGTTCTGCCAGACATGTGGAAGCCGCTATAAAAGCAGGCATGGATATGCTTTGGGTGGGTGCAAGAACCGTAAGCAATCCTTTTGTGGTGCAGGAAATTGCTGATAGTTTAAAGGGGGTTGACATTCCTGTATGGATAAAAAATCCTTTAAGTCCTGATATTGACCTTTGGGAAGGTGCAATTACACGCTTCTCAAGGACGGGTATAAATAAGTTGGGTGCTATTCACAGAGGTTTCTTTTGGTGGGCCAAGTCGCATATGCGTAACCAACCTTTTTGGAATATTCCCCTTGAGCTTCAAGAGCGTTTACCTGGCCTGCCCATTCTTTCCGATCCAAGCCATATTGCAGGTAAAAGAAGCCTGGTGCCACTTTTGGCCCGTAGGGCTTTGGAGAAAAACCTGTCAGGACTTATGGTAGAGGTGCATTCTGAGCCTGACAAAGCCTGGAGTGATGCCAGCCAGCAAATTGCCCCCGGAGAATTTACCCGTTTGCTGGATGACCTGCTGGGAGAAAAACAAGACCCGATTACCGGAGAATTGCTGGATGAATTGAGAGCGGAAGTGGATAATATGGATGAGATGCTTGTTTGGGCATTGTCTGTTCGAATGGAACTGGCAGGAAAGATTGCTGAAGTGAAAAAAGATGCTTGCCAGCAGCCCCTTCAGTCCCAAAGATGGGAACAGATTATGCAGCGGGTGAAATTACTTGCTGCCAAATCGGGGGTTAGACCCATGTTTATTGAGAAACTGTTCAACTCCATACACCAGGAATCTCTATCCCTTCAGCATACATTGATAAACGACAAAAGAAAAAATCTAAAAAAAGAACATAACTTTGTCTGAAAAGATGATGTTGGTTTGCCCATGGAAAAATTTGAATTGATTACCTCAAATGCCTTGTCAACGGTATATGTTGGGGATTGCACCCATATGTTGGAAAAGTTGCTCCCCACAGAAAATGTTTTTATTCTCACAGACAGAAATGTTGCACACCATCACCGGGATAAATTTCCTGACTTTCCTGTATATGAGCTCCATCCTGGGGAAAGTTCCAAGGATTTAACAGCCCTTGAGGATGTTTATCAGTGGCTTTTAACACAGGGTGCTGATCGCAACAGTTTTGTATTGGGTTTTGGTGGTGGGGTCGTTTGTGACATAGCCGGTTTTGTAGCGGCCACATTTATGCGGGGAGTTCAGTTTGGCTTTGTGGCAACTTCCTTGCTGGCACAAGTTGATGCCAGTGTTGGTGGTAAAAATGGCGTAAATCTCAGGGGATACAAAAATATAGTGGGTACATTTACCCAACCCGGGTTTGTACTTTGTGATACTTCTCTGCTGCATACCCTGCCCCGGGATGAATTTATAAATGGAATGGCTGAAACAATCAAGCATGCACTTATAAAAGATGCAACTAAGTTTGGCCTGTTGGAGAAATACAATGTGGATATTGTGAAGCAAAACAAAACACAGATTGATGAACTGGTGAGGCGCTCTGTACAGATTAAATCAAACATTGTGCAAGCAGATGAACGCGAAGCCGGAGAAAGACGCTTGTTGAATTTTGGGCACACCTGGGGCCATGCTGTGGAAAAAGTAACTGGTATACCTCATGGTAAAGCTGTAAGCATTGGAATGGCTTTTTCGGCTCATCTTTCCGAAAAAATGACCGATTTGTCTGCGGGAGAGAAGGAGCGTATTTTACAGCTTTTGCCACGTTACGGCTTACCGGTTACTGAAGATTTTGACCGTAAGGAAGTTCTCGGGGCCATGCTGAAGGATAAAAAAAAGGAGCGTGAAGGTGTCCATTTTATATTGCTGGAAACTATAGGAAAGGCAGTTGTTCGCAAAATTCCTTTGGATATCATGGAAAAGTTTGTGTCAGCGTTTTGAAGACCCGGCAAATTGCAGTAAAATATAATAGTAACCTGAATTATTAAACCTGTACAATGATAAAGGAAGTGTTTCCTTCAGAAATAAAAGGAGTTGTTAAGGCTCCGGCCTCCAAAAGTGTTGCACAAAGGGCAATTGCTCTTGCTTCCCTTGCCAGGGGTATATCCAATGTTTACCATGTAGGTTCTTCAGCTGATGTAAGAGCTGCCATGGGCGTTTGCCGTGAACTTGGTGCTGAGATTGCCGAATCGGGAAACCCTGTTCGCATTAACGGTGGTATTCGCCCACCCGGAGGTATGCTGCATTGTGGTGAGTCGGGGCTTGGATTACGCATGTTTTCAGCCATAGCTGCCACCTTGAGTGGAAAAATTACCCTCTCGGGAAGTGGTTCACTGGCACAGCGTCCTATGAACATGGTGGAGGATTCCCTTCTGGCCATGGGGGTGAATTGCAAAACACGCCAAGGCTACCTTCCCGTGGATGTCCAGGGGCCTTTGCCGGGTGGGGTGGCCATCATAGATGGTTCGACAAGCTCACAAGTTCTCACAGGATTGCTGATTGCCGCTCCATTGGCTCATTCTGATGTGACTTTGCGGGTAAAGGATTTGAAAAGCCAACCCTATATCGATATTACCACTTCTATGATGAATGATTTTGGGGTTTCTGTTGAAAACAGAAATTACCGGGAGTTTTATATTCCTGCACCCCAAGCTTATAAACCTCAAAACTATCATGTGGAAGGAGACTGGAGTGGTGCTGCTTTTTTACTTGTAGCGGCTGCAATAACCGGGGAGGTTAACGTTGAAAATATGAACATCCATTCCAGGCAAGCCGATAAAGCTGTTGTTCAGGCCTTAAAAGATTGTGGTGCAGGGATTGAAACAGGAGAAAGGCACATTACAGTTCATCAGCATAAGCTTCAGGGATTTCAATTTGATGCGACTCACTGTCCTGACCTTTTTCCACCGCTGGTAGCCCTGGCATCAGCCTGTAAGGGGGAAACCCTTATCCGCGGAGTTTCCCGGCTCAGGGTAAAAGAAAGTGACCGGGCTGTGGCATTGCAACGTGAATTTGGCAAGATGGGGATTACCATAAAAACGCAAGGAGATGATATGCTGGTGAAAGGTGGCCCTGTAAATGGAGCCAGGGTGCACTCGCACAACGATCACCGAATAGCCATGGCTTGTGCTGTGGCAGGGCTAAATGCCCGGGGACCTGTTGTAATTGAACAGACTGAGGCCATTGATAAATCTTATCCGCAGTTTTTTAACGATTTAGCTTCCCTTGGTGCAACTATAAAAGGGGAGTGAACACCGCCGCCCGGTGAAATGTTAGTATAAGCCTATTTGTATTTTCTAAACCTGTCAAAACCTATTTATGAACACATTTGGTAGAATATTTCGTTTGACCATCTTTGGTGAGTCTCACGGGGCCGGGGTTGGTGTTACCATCGATGGATGCCCCGCCGGAATTGATCTTTCTGTTGACGATTTTCTTGCTGATTTGGAACGGCGCAAGCCAGGCGCAAAAGGAACTACACCCCGTAAAGAGGACGATTTACCTGAAATCATTTCTGGTCATTTCAGGGGGCATACCACAGGGGCTCCCATTACCATTTTGTTTCGCAATAAAAATGTTCGATCCGGGGATTATGACAACCTGGTTAAAACACCCCGTCCGGGACACTCTGATTTTGTCGCCTGGAAACGGTTTGGCGGATTTAATGACCACAGGGGTGGAGGGCATTTTTCAGGCCGGCTCACACTGGCTTTGGTTGCAGCCGGAGTACTGGCTAAAAAGCTTATTGCAGGGGTAAAGATCCAGGCAAAATTGATTGAGGCGGGAGGGAAGAAAGATATTGAAAAAGCCCTATCTGAAGCTTTGGATAAAGGTGATTCTGTGGGTGGATTGGTTGAGTGTGTGGCAAATAATATCCCCCTGGGGTGGGGCGAACCGTTTTTTGACCCCGTTGAATCTTTAATCAGTCACCTGGTTTTTGCTGTTCCGGCCATCAAAGGTGTTGAGTTTGGCTCTGGTTTTCATGCTGCCGCTATGAAAGGCAGTGACCATAACGACCCCATCCTGGATGATACAGGTAAAACTGCAACCAACAATGCGGGTGGCATCACCGGTGGACTTACCAATGGAAACCAGCTTGTATACAGGGTAGCTGTTAAACCAACCTCCAGCATTGGTGTAAAGCAAAAAACTTATAGTATTGAGAGTCAAAAAGTGGAAACACTGGAAGTAAAAGGGAGACATGACGCATGCATTGCTTTACGTGTACCTGTTGTCATTGAGGCTGTTACAGCTATTGCTCTGGCCGATTTGAAGATGATGTTTGAAAGAACGAAAACCTGAAGTAAAAACATTTCTTTTTATGGAGGTTATGAAGATTTTTCTTAAAACCCACCCTGACAATTTTCTAAGGTAGAAGACCCTTTTTAAAAATTTGATCCCCTTTCATATCTACCAGGTTTTCAGCCTGAAGTTTTATTTGCAGTGGATTGTTGTAAATATCTACATTTGAATGGTTTTAAACATGCAAATATGTAGATATAAAAATATTATTAGAAAGTCTGCTTTGTTGTTCACTGAAAAGCAGTAATTTTGCAAAAAAAAATTCATAAACACATTAACAATAAAGACTATGAGTGAAACTCCAGAAAAGATCAAATGTTTGATCATAGGATCGGGCCCTGCTGGCTATACAGCAGCCATTTATGCTGCACGTGCTGATTTGCAACCGGTAATTTACCAGGGTTTACAGCCTGGCGGGCAGCTGACTATTACCACCGATGTGGAAAACTATCCGGGATACCCGGAAGGCGTAAAGGGGCCTGAAATGATGGTTGATTTTCAAAAACAGGCTGAACGGTTTGGTGCAGATGTAAGGTGGGGGTTGGCCACGGATGTTGACCTTTCTGAAAGACCATTTAAGGTAACTATTGATGAAAAGAATGTTGTATTAGCCGAAACATTGATCATAGCCACAGGTGCCTCAGCCAAATGGCTTGGACTGGAATCAGAGAAAAAGTACAATGGATTCGGGGTCTCGGCCTGCGCCACCTGCGACGGGTTTTTCTATAAGGGCCAGACAGTAGCAGTTGTAGGCGGTGGTGACACAGCCTGTGAGGAGGCCTCCTATCTTTCCAAACTCTGCGAAAAAGTGTATCTCATTCACCGCCGCGATGAATTAAGAGCTTCAAAAGCTATGCAAAAGCGTGTTTTCAAAGCCCCTAATATTGAGATGGTCTGGAATCATGTTCCCAAAGAAATTGTCGGAGATCAAAATGTAAATGGTGTAATATTAGAGAATACCAAAACAGGCGAAGAAAAGAAACTGGATGTTGAGGGTTTCTTTGTTGCTATTGGCCATAAACCCAATACCGATATTTTTAAAGGCAAGTTGAAAATGGATGAAAATGGTTACCTCATCACCAAACCTGACTCAACGCAAACCGAAGTTCCCGGAGTATTTGCATCTGGTGATGCCCAGGACCATGTTTTCAGGCAGGCGGTTACGGCAGCAGGTACAGGCTGTATGGCTGCCATCGAAGCAGAGCGGTTTTTATCAGATCAGGAGTAATCCTGTAGGTTAAACGCCAATTTTTTAAGGAGGCCTTTGTGTGTAAATCACTGTATTCTGCTCACAAAGGCCTTTTTTGTTTTTGTTGATGACACTGCATGAAAATATAACTTTCAGGATGTAAACAGTTCAATACCCGAAAAGATCGATCTAAGAAGAAATACATATGCTTCGGCTTATCCCGAAAATAAAAAACAGGAAAGGGTAAAAAAACTACTTTGTTTAGAAAAAAAATCAGATATTTGATAAGCTTTGTCAACGGCTAAAGAAAAGCTTGGATGCTACTACTGTTGAAAAGCAAAAAAAACATGCTGTTGAAGGTTTGTTTAATATGTGTATAAGCTTACAGTAAATTTTTGGTAACCGCTAAATTGAAAGGCTTTAAGCAGCTGCCTGTTGCCTTAAAGAATGCACAATCAACTTGTTAAAAGAGTTAATTCCCAATGAATATATTTGCACTTCTGTCTTTGGTATCATCCATATTGTTTTTGCAGGTAGGTGTATTTGTATTGTATAAAAACCATAGACTGATTCACTATCAGTTGTTGGCGGTGTTGTCCTTTTTGTTCAGTATTTATGCATTCAGTTACTTTTTGTTTTTTGGTGCTGAAACCTCTGAGCAGGTTTATCTTTATGATCGAATTGCATCTGTGGGATGGGTGTTTTTCCCGGTCTTAACCACCTGGTTTTTTATCAAACTTACCGGAAATTCAAGCCGTGTTATTCGGTATATCCTTTACTTATTTTTGGTTCCACTTGCTTTGTTTTCTTTTTATCAGGCTCTTACAGATTTAGAGTCGGTTAAGCTCTTTTATCAATACGAAAACAACTGGTATTATACACCTTATGATCATACCCTATCCTATACGCTTTTTGTTATATATTTGATTGTAAGTGTGCTTGTGGTGTTTTTTGTATTGATTGGATGGTTTTACATGGCTGAAAGTAACCGGGAAAAGTACCAGGCAAGGGTTTTACTGGTTTCATTGTCCTTGTTTTTTATCCTTTCATTTTTGACCAACCTGGTCTTTCCTTTCGTTGAATCTCATCTGATACCCGCTATGGCCCCGGTTAATGCCCTTGTTTTGATAGGTGGGATTGCTTATGCTTTACTTTTAATACCTTCGGGGGCCATTACCTCTGATATTATTTATAACCTTATTTTGCAACATGTGCGGGAGTTTATTTTCATAACCGATAAAAATGGCACCATATCATCAACCAATTATTTTACCCTGACACATTTGAAATTCAACAATTATGATTTTTTGAAAAGATCTCCCTCTGAGATTTTCTCTGATTACCCAAGACTAGAAAAAGCCATTAAAAGACTTGGATCACGCTCCACCTCCGGTGAAATGTTGATGGATTTAATTACAAGGGATGGTCAGCGTATTCCGGTGATGCTTTATATTATAAGGATCAAAGACAGGAATAAAAAACTTCATGGCTTTGTCATCATTGGTCAGGATTACCGACAAAAGTTAAAACTCAAGGAAGAAGTAGATCAACGCCTTCGGACAGAGAAAAACCTTTCGCAAATCAGAAAAGAGCTTGAAATGCTCGTAAAAAAGCGCACCCGCGAGTTGCAAGATGCCAATATGAGGTTACAGCAGGAGGTTGTAGAACGGAAAAATGCCGAGGAGCAGATAAAGGCAGATTTAGAAGAGAAGGCAGAACTTGTTAAGGAGGTACACCACCGGGTTAAAAACAACATACAAATGATTATTTCCCTTGTGAATATGTTGTGTAACCATCCAAAAATTGATGAACAAGCCTCTGATAAATTAAGGGAAGTTGCTGAAAAGGTGAGATATATCTCCAAAATTCATGAGGACTTTTATTCTTCCCCCCATTTGTCAAACATACCCTTTTCTCCCTATCTGAAAAAATCCATTGGTGAACTATATAGCCATTTTGGAAAAAGCACAGATATTGTATTTAAACTCAATATTGCAGATGAGGTTTTGGATATAAACCAGGCTATTCCATTGGGAATTGTTTTCAATGAGTTGATGATTAATGCCTTGAGATATGCTTTTTCAGAAAGCAATAACAACAGGCACAAAAACATTATTAACGTGTCATTTTTCAACCACGATCACCAATACTCACTGGTTATCAGTGACAATGGTGATGGGTTGCCTATGCCGTTTTCTATTATCAAGAATAAAAAGGTGGGTTTTCAACTTGTCAACCTGTTGGTAAAAGATCATCTGAAAGGAAAAATATATTATGATGATGACCAAGGTGCTACCTTTAAGGTGGTGTTTCTGAAAAACAACTGAAAGTGTGATTAATCTAAAGGTATGAGTTTTTTTACATTCGCATCCATACTGTTATTTCTTGTTTATTTACAGCTGGGGCTGTTTGTGTTTTTTAAAAACAAAACAGGAAGGCTTAACAGGTTGTTTTTAGGGTTAGCTCTTTGTTTTTCGGTGTGGTCGTTTGCATACATTTTTGTGTATTCGGCCCATACTGCCCAAGGGGCTTCTTACTGGGATAAGATTGCCTCAATTGGATATGCCTTGTTTCCTGCGCTGATGATGGCTTTTAAAATGGAACTTTGCAAATGTTTGAAAGGGAATAAATGGGGGACTGCCCTGATATGGATAATGGTACTTACAGGTCTGTT
>SLQX01000232.1 GCA_007131245.1 Bacteroidales bacterium | reverse complement strand
TACATGGGATTATAACGAAAGTAGTATTGATAAAGAATATACATTTGTGGGTTTCCAAGTCTTTAGAAACCTGAATGGTTTAATGCATTATGATGATATTGTAAAGGGAGAGATTGTAAATGGTGAATTTACAGGTGATAAAGACAACTTATTTGAAGATCCCCACCAATTCGAGCCAGGCGATACACCGGTTTATTATGTCAGGTCGGTTTTTGCCTCTGAACAGAAAAACAACGCTTATGAGTTTTCCCCCATTTCCAATATTGTCAATTTTTCTGAATCACCACTTCCCATCGATTTAATATCTTTTGATGCCAATACAGGTGCAGAAGGAGTGAATATCCAATGGACCACGGCCACAGAAATCAACAACGACTATTTTACCATTGAGCGTAGCACCGACGGCCAAAACTGGGAAGTGCTTGCTTTTGTGCAGGGACATGGAAACAGCAACCAGGTGATTCATTATGATTACACCGATGCATTTCCCCTTGAAGGTGTTTCTTACTACCGCCTCAAACAAACCGATTTTGACGGGCAGTTCGAATATTTTGCCCCCGCAGTAGTCATGTTTTCTCCCGTTAAAACAGGCATGGAAATAGTAAATACCAATGTCCATAATCAGCAAATGGATATCTGGCTGCAAAATCAGGATCCCGCTTCCGTGCTTGTTATAGCCGATGTGTCGGGCCGTATAGTGCACAGGCAAATGGTTGAATCCCACGATTACACCCAGCAACTTAACATCAACCTGCCTGGGAATGTATCAGGTGAAATTTTGCTGGTGCGTCTCTACTCCAACCAAAATTCTGACCAAACAAAAGTATTTGCACAATAAGCAGTTGCCAATACCTGCAAAAATAACGTAAACAGAACGGGCTGAATTTCAGCCCGTTTTTTTTTGTCCTCATCCGAAAATACGTAATCCGGGAAGCTCAACCTCTCATGAATTCGTTGTTTCCCCTATCCTAAAATAAGGGTTTGCACTAATTGATTGCGACCTTTATTAAGTGTACATTTATAGGCTCATACCTGTTGTTTGTCGAGTAAAAAAGTATTTCAGTAAAATAAAGGGGCCTATAACCATGAGAAATATCTTTGCATTTTTTTCTTTCTTTTTTATTTATGTATTGTGGTTGATACTTATGCCTGTCTGCTCTCTCCATGCCCAACCGGCCGGATTAGGTGGTGTGCTGACAAATGCAGATAAAGTAATCTGGCTCAGAGCAGAAGATCTCTCGCTTTCTGATAACGATCCTGTGATTGTCTGGGATGATTACAGTGGAAACAACAATGATGCTCACCAATCCACGGTAGAGCGTCAACCCATGTTTATAGATGATGGGAGTGGAAATTTTAACGGGTATCCTGTGGTCCGGTTTGATGGTAATGGCGATTTTATGTCCATTGACAATAATGAACAGCTCAATAACATGGATGGCCTTACCGTCATCTTTGTTATGAGACCTAACGGTACCGGTACGCAATCATTTCTTTCAAAAAGGATAGAACATAATATCCAAAACCAGTATGGTTTTCTTTACCACCAGAATCGTATCAGACTCGATATTGAAGGGAGCTCCGTCAACTCCTCACAAGGTCTTAATACATCCTATTCTTATATTTTGACTGGTAGGTACGATGGCAGTCTTACCGGCAATCGGCAGTTTATATACCGTAATGCCAGCTTGTCAAGCGCTGGCAGCAATACCAATACCTCCATCGGCACCAATAGTGAGCCCCTACGATTGGGGCGATTCAATGATGGTGATGAGCGCACCCTGGATGGTGATGTGGCTGAAATTCTATTTTACTGCACCGGCCTTAATAATGCGGAGCGCCTGGTGGTGGAAAATGTACTGGCCGTTAAATACGATATTGATATTGGCGATAACTTAATTTATGGAAACACTACTTATACAGAAGATATCATAGGGGTGGGTACTACCGATGGTATTCAGAAACACTCTGCTACGACAGGTAATGGAGGTGCTTTGTACCTGGAAGAATACAACAATACTTTCAATGAGACCAGGGAGTTTGTTTTTGCCGGGCATGACGGCACAGAACATGGTATTACTTCAGAAAACATAAGTACCTCGGGGGTTGAAGATCGCTGGCGAAGGATATGGTACGTAGAGAGAAGTGTGGATGGCATATCAAATGCAGGGAATACCCCCATTACCATGACTTTTGACTTTGACGAAGCAGGACTGGATCCTGACATGAATCATGTGTATGTTTTACTCTATCGCAATAATCTCTCCGATGATTTTGGGTTTTTGCCCGCTTTGTTTTCCAGTGTTGCCGGAAACAGAGTTACTTTCAATGTGCCCAACGACCTTTTTAATAGCGGGTATTATACCATTGGCCGCTATACGGAGGATGCCTCTGATTTTATGGTGAAAACCTGGACCTCTCAATCGGGGGGTGGTGACTGGAACGACCAAACCACCTGGCTGAATCAGTATAATGAGCAAGGTACGCCCAATGGGTCTCTTACCTCACAATTCGACAACATTGTTATCCGCAACGGGCATACGGTAACCATAACAGAAAATGATTACCAAAACAATGACATTTTTGTGGAGGAGGGCGGTCGCCTCATTATAGGTAAAACACACGGGCATACATGGAATACCATTCGCGGACAGGGGCGTATCGAAATTACCGGGGATTATTTTCCAGAAGGGAATGCACACCAGTTTATCAAGCCCGGAGGCGGCACCACCGTTTATGATGGAGCAGGTAAGTTTGAGTTTGAAACTGCGCGGGAGCACAACAACCTGCTCATTGACCTTGAAGATGTTAATTCTTCTTTGACTTTGCTCTCCGATCTTACGGTAAATGGTAATTTTTATATTGACCGGGGCACGTTTTACATGAACGATAACAACAGCCAGGAAAGCCTTACCATCTGGGTAGGTGAAAATATGCGCGTTGCCGAGAGTATGGCCCAATCCGACCATGCACGCTTTTTTACAGGCGAAGGCGATGCGAGGCATACCCTGACCATCAGGGGAGACTTTACGGCCAATGCCGAAACACGGTTTTGTAACCTGGAAAATCCTTCCTATACCAGTACTCCTGCCAATGGCTATTCTGATGTGGTTTTCAACCATCCTACCCGTGACCAGGTAGCCCAGTTTAACGCCGAAACCCGCTTTTATCGCATTGAAATTGACAAAGGCATTGATGATACTTACAAACTTCTCTTGCGGGCCCATGATAAGGGGTTGTTTTATTTGCTTGGGCGTAACAATTATACCCAAACCGGCACCCCGCCCAACCGAACCAACCCCAACGCTTTGGGACTTTTGGCAGGAACGGTAACCATTGGCAACCACGTGGAGATACCCCGGCTCAGATCGGGTTCAAGCTCCAATTACGACATTGATGAGGATGCAAGAATTATTGTGAACGGGGGGCGGTTAATTGCTCCTTCCGGCTTCACTCTTGCCATCGTGGTGTATGGCAACCTTACCCTGGAAAACGGTTACCTGGAAGCTTTTGGCAATGAGGGTGTTACCATACGTGAACATGGAACCTTTGCAGTACACGGGGGTATAGGCAAGGTACATATTGTAAGAACTTCGGTAATTTCCGGTATTCACAGGGGGGCATACATTCAGACCGGGGGAACCCTTACTATTGATGGCCCCAGCGGTGAAAGCAATCACTACCGGTTCAGTTTCCCTTATTCCACCAATAGCTTTACCATGACAGGAGGAACAATGCGGGTGGCTCAGCCCAAAAGTGGTGGTTCAGGAAACCATGGGGGTATCTTGATTGCAGCAGATAAGGAAAACATAGAGGTAACAGGTGGAACGGTCAATGCCGTGATTGACAGGGACAGAGATTTTATCATCAATTCAAATGCCCCTTTTTATAACCTGAACCTCATCAGGGAGGTGAGCCAGGATCGTAAATTCTATTTTACCCACCATCCAGGTGGCGGACCCGTGCCTGCACAGCCTGCAAGACCCCTGGAAGTGTTGAACAGACTGGTCGTTAGTGAAGGAGACAACCCCGCAAAACTTGATTTGCAAAATATAACAGCCTATATCCATGGCGATTTTATTATCCAGGATGGGGCTTCGATAATTGGAGCAAATGCGCATATCCGTTTTGTGGGAGATCGTGACAGTGAAGTTGATATACAATCAACCACCGATATATTTGCGGTGGATACACTTAGTATGGACAAGGTGTTACCGGAACACGCGGTGTTTTTCCACAGTGAAGGACGCGCTCAGGACGAAACGGTGTTCCGCATTGACCATTTCCTCAAAGTGGAGAAAGGGCTGCTGAATTATCGCGATTTTGCCGTCCACCTGGAGGGTGACCTGGAAATCCATGATGCCATTGGTGAAGAGGG
>SLQX01000085.1 GCA_007131245.1 Bacteroidales bacterium | reverse complement strand
CCCAGGCCACCGCCCAGGTTTAGCACATGCCCTCCCATTTGTGAAATACCATATTTTTTCCATATACGGTTCACTTTATGGCTCAATTCGATATAGGGTCCCATAGATTGAATCTGGGATCCAATGTGAAAATGCAAACCTCTGAACTCAATCCAGGGAGAGCGACGACAAAAATCAAGTGCCTGCTGAAGCAATGAAACAGGTATTCCGAACTTGTTCTCCTCCAGGCCTGTGGTAATATATTTGTGCGTATTGGCAGCCACACCCGGATTAACACGTAATGCCACAGGTGCTTTCTTTTGCATCCTTTCAGCAATTTGAGATATGACCTCAAGCTCTTCATACGACTCACAATTGATGCAAAAGATTTCATGGTTCAAAGCCATTTCAATGTCTTCATCAGACTTTCCCACACCGGCAAAAACAATTTTATCGGTGGAAAACCCGCGATGAATCGCCTCCAACAACTCATTGCCACTTACACAATCGGCTCCCAGCCCTTTATTGCTGATAAGTTGGCTGATAACAGGGTTGTTATTGGCTTTCAGGGCATAATGTACTTTGTATCCATACGCTCCAGACCAGTGAAGAGCTTCAGAAAGCGTCTGAAGCAAAACATCCAGATCGTATTGATAATAAGGTGTTTTAAAGTTTATTCCGCTTTGCATAACTGGGATTTAATGGTTTTTGATTGAAGAAAAATGGAATGAATGGACTGCAACACTTTAGCACGGTTATGGCAAGGTAAAACCATGGTCAGATTATTCCCCGAGGAAGCTACAGACACCATACGAACGTCCGAAGTTTCTACCTTTTCCATAATTTCCGAAACCCTGGACATCACTTCACCTACTACACAAACAATAAGCTGGTCCCGCTCAACATCGACCCTTCCAAGCTCACCCAGTGAGCGAACAAGAGGCTCCAGGCGTGTATCGTCCTCTATGGTGACCGACACAGAAACTTCCGATGTGGTTATTACATCTACGGGCAGTTTAAAATCGTCAAAAACCGCAAAAACCTTTTTCAGGAAGCCATAAGCATTGACCATCCGTCCGGAAGTAATGCGCACAATGGCAATATTGTTTTTTGCTGATACAGCCCTGATTCCGGGTGTCGATGCAAACGAGTGAATGGTGGTTCCCGGGGCATCGGGTTGCAGGGTGTTTTTTATTTCAACAGGAATATTTGTATCACGGGCAGGCCAAACACAAGATGGATGCAGTATCTTAGCTCCGAAATAGGCTAGTTCAGAAGCTTCATCATAAGAGATTTTTCTTACAGGCAGGGTGTTTTCCACAAAACGGGGATCATTGTTGTGCAAACCATCAATATCGGTCCAAATTTCTATGGTTTCTGCATTGATGGCTGCACCCATCAATGTGGCAGTATAATCGCTTCCTCCCCTTTTCAGGTTGGTAATTTGACCCCGCGCATCACGACAAATAAAACCCTGGGTTACATAAATCCCTTTTGCTTTTTGGTCCAACCCAACCTCACGGATTCGGTGTGCGATATCTTTAACCTCTGGCTCACCATACCCATTGAGATGAATAATATCAAGAGCATCCAACAATTCAGAATGGACATCACTTTTTGCAAGGTACTTGCAAAACAAAAAAGACGTTATGCTTTCTCCTGCCATCAGTAAATGGCCTACCCCTGCTTTGGAATACTCCAGGTTCAATAGCTCAGTATAGGGTACAATCATCTTGTTTATATCCAGCAAGACCTCTTTTGCAAAAGCCTCTTCTTCAAAAAGCTGATAGGTATGTTTCTTGAAATGCTGCCTGATAGCATGCAACTTTTCCCGCGCCTCCCCTTTTTCGCCCTGTTTCCAATGCCAGGCAACGCCCTCAAGCTCATTGGTAATTCCGGCCATGGCAGAACACACCACCAAACAATTTCCCCGGGCAAGGGAAATTTGCGCTGCATTTTTAATGCGAGCTGCACTTCCCAGCGATGTTCCTCCAAATTTTAATACTCTCATTTTTTATTAGTTACGTATCTTAGTTTCATAAAACCTTCCAATATGATACCCGGCACTCTATTATGAAAGTTTTCCAGTGCCGGGTTTTGTCAGGCTCATTGAAATTTTACATTACAAGACGCTGTTAGTGATTATTTTGTTCTTTATCAAATCCAGCCCGGATAATGGCCAAATCTCAAAAAACTTTGCAAAGAAAAGACAAGAAATCTTATTTGCGAAATTTTTGCACACAATAAACCTTTTTATAACTTTGTGTTAAATTTTAAACTGTATGAATATAGCTACCGCCATCAACGAAATCATATCCGAATCACCCTTTCTGGAAGAAGCCCTTGCCGATGAAATCATCAATGTATCCTCCCTGGCCCGAAAATTAAAACCACAGGTAGAAAAACGGCTTCACAAAAAAATTCAACAGGGAGCCATTGTAATGGCTATTAACAGGAGACCTACTCAGCCATCCGTCAGAATAACCAGGGAAATACGGGAATTTATGAACAATCTGGGAGATGTGATAGTACGGTCAGACTTGAGGGACTTTACCTTTGAAAACAAGGAGGGGTTAAGTACGTGCAACCGTCAGCTAATGGACGAAATTGCCGGTGAAAAGGAGATTTTCTGCACCATTTCGCAGGGGGTTTTTGAAACCACGCTGGTGGTCAGCAACCTGCTTTCAGAAAGGATTGAAGCCATATATCATGAACAAAGGTTAATAGCCCACATGGATCGACTTAGCTCCATCACCCTGCGATTACCTGAGAGCAATACAGAAATATCAGGTATATACTACTTTATACTGAAAAATCTGGCCTGGGCTGGCATCAATGTATGTGAGGTAATATCCACCAGCAATGAAGTTACTATTGTTGTGGGTGAAAAAGATGTCCACAAAGCATTTTCATTGCTGATGGGCATGAAACACTCCCCATCTGCATAACAATTATCCGGAAAGAGGAGGGCACTTTAAAATATAGGCGGGTACTTAAATTACAGCTATACAACTGATTTCCACATCAACCCCCATGGGTAAACCCGCTACCTGGACGGTTTCACGTGCTGGAGAATCTTCGGGGAAATACTTACCGTAAACTTCATTAATCAACGGAAAATCTTTCATATCCGAGATAAAAATACTGCATTTAACCACATGCGTAAAATCCAATCCGCCCTCACGCAGAATAGCCTTAATATTTTCCATTACCATTCGTGTCTGTTCCTTCACATCTCCTTTTACCAACTCATTATTGACAGGGTTCATGGGTATTTGCCCTGAAACATACAAAGTATTGTTGGCCATGGTAGCCTGGTTATAGGGTCCAATGGGCTTGGGTGCTTTTTCTGTATTGACAATTTTTTTCATGATCGAAGAGTTAAGTTTATGAATCCAGTTATTTATTCCTGTCACAAAAATAAGTGTTTGGTCAAAACACTGCTACAGATATTCCAAATTTATTCCTTGTAGTAAACCCTTTTCACCCGGTTGGCAATGCTTGTAAAAATCTCATAGGGAATTGTTCCCAGTTGTTGGGCCAAAATATCCACAGGAAGTTCTTTCCCAAAGATGATAACTTCATCGCCGGGCACCACTCCCAGGCCTGTTACATCTACTGCACACATATCCATTGAAACATCTCCAATGGTGGGAACCAGTCGACCGTTGATCAACAATTTACCTTTACCATTTCCAAGCTGCCGACTAAACCCGTCAGCGTATCCAACCGGCACAATGGCAATGGTTGTATCTCTCTCTGTTTTTCCTGACCGGTTATATCCTACCGTTTCTCCCCCAGGCACCTGCTTTACCTGAGACACAACCGACTTGAACGTAGTAACATTTTTTAAAAGTGGCTGCACATCCTTTCCTCCATCCACCCCATAAAGTCCAATCCCCAGCCTGACCATATCCATTTGTGCCTCAGGGAACCGGTGTATGGCAGTAGAATTGGCAATATGACCGGGAAAGTCATAGCCCAACCCGCCAGATAAATGACAGATCATCTTTTCAAATACAGATATCTGCTCCCGGGTAAAATCGTCGAACTCCGGCTTGTCGCTGCCTGCAAGGTGAGAAAAAGAAGAAGCTACCTTTAGCGCAGGGTGGTTGTTAAGCGTTTCAATGAGTGTATCCAGTTCACCAGCCATAAAACCCAAACGATGCATACCCGTATCGAGTTTAAGGTGCACGGGAAAAGGATTATCAGCCGAGTATTCAGGAAACTTAAGCACCTCCATTGCTACGCGCTCTAACAAAGAATGGGAGTATATTTCGGGCTCCAGTTTATTATGAAAAAGGCTTTCCAAATTGTGTAGCTCAGGATTAAGCACCATTATAGGAGTCTGCACCCCGGCTTTACGCAGTTCGTTTCCCTCATCGGCAAAAGCCACAGCCAGGTAATCCACCTGGTGATATTGTAATACATTGGCTATTTCATAACTACCACTTCCATAGGAGAAAGCTTTTACCATGGCCATAAGCTTAACTCCCGAACGTAGCATAGATTTGTACACATTCAGATTGTGTACCATCGCATCCAGGTCTATTTCAAGCAGGGTTTGATGGTCCTTTAGCTGCAACTTATGGCTAATGCGTTCAAAGCCAAAGTCTCTTGCCCCTTTGAGAAGAATGGCCTTATCCCTGAGGGTGGAAAAATCAAAGTCAGAAAGAAACTCTTGCGTATCTTCGTAAAAATGAGTGTCCAACTCCTGGAAATAATCCTTATGCGCATTGATTTGTGGGCCAATGGCAATAAGTTTGTGCACCTGTTTCTCTTTGACCAGCTCAGCTACCTGCGAGTAAAGTCTGGCTTCGTCCATACCCGATTGTAAGATGTCGGACAATACAAGCACCTTATCTTTGTGTTGAACCTGTGTCAACAGGAAGTCGAGGGCAATACTGAGGGATAGAAAATCAGAGCTATACGAGTCGTTGATAAGTGAACAGTTATTAATGGCCTGTTTTAACTCAAGCCGCATGGCAAGAGGTTGAAGCTGGGTAAGCCTCGCTGCGACCCAACCATTGCTATAGCCCCTGGCATGTAAAAAGGCAATACAATGCAAAGCATTTTCAAGAGAGGCTTCATCGCTAAAAGGAAGTGCATACAGGTAGTTTTGTCCTTTGAATCGCAGCTCAATATGATAGCCATCTTGTATTTTTTTCCGGGCAATTAGTTGCAGAACATTGTGAGGCTCTTCTCCCCAGCTGAACAATTGCACATTGGGTAACCCAAGGGCCCACTGACGTATGGTTTTATGTAATTCATCATTATCGCTGCGATAAATCAACAGGCTACTGCTTTCAAAAAGCTTTAGTTTTTCAAGAATTTTTTGGCGAGTGGTCTTAAAACCCTCATCATGCGCAGGCCCAATATTGGTAAAAATTCCCAGCTGTGGCTGAATAATTTCATGGAGCCTCTCCATTTCACCAACCCGGGAAATACCCGCCTCGAAAATGGCCAGCTGGCAGCTATCATCCATTTGCCAAACCGACAAAGGCACACCTATCTGCGAATTATAGCTACGCGGATTTTTCACCACAGCAACTTTATCTGATAGCAGCTGGGCAAGCCATTCTTTAACTATGGTTTTGCCGTTGCTACCGGTTATGCCCAAAACGGGACAGGAAAAACGTTGGCGGTGATGACCGGCAAGTTGCTGCAGGGCATTGAGGGTATCGTCAACCAGGATAAATGCGCATGAGTTGAGCCATTTCTTATTTTGCGGCATTTGGCTCACCACAAAGCAACGAACGCCTCTATGAGCCAGGCTGTCAATATAATTGTGTCCGTTGTTTTTGAAGGATACAAGGGCAAAAAAAACAGTATAATCCGGAAAGGACAGTCGGCGACTATCAGTGAGAATGGAATAAATATTTAGTCCACCAGGGGGATTTCCGTGTAATTGCCCCCTTGTCGAGGATACGATTTGCTGGATGGTATATGCATGGGCCATAAAAGCCGGGTGTTAAAGCATTTCTGATTCATCCGAATCATCTTTCAAAGCTTTGATATCATTTTTATCGGCATCGGAATCGTCTTCCAGGGAAGAAATTTTCAGTGGGTTCTTTTGCAGTTCATCGTAATTTCTCCTGTTATGCACCACATCCTTTGCCAGGTAAATGGCTTCACGGAACGACTCAGGTGAAGCAATGTTTTTGCCGGCTAAATCATAGGCTGTGCCATGAGCAGGTGAGGTTCTTACATAAGGAAGACCTGCGGTAAAGTTCACTCCTGATTGAAATGCCATGGATTTAAAGGGTATAAGTCCCTGGTCATGAAACATGGCCAGGGTTCCATCAAACTGATTCATTTGGGCAGAGCCAAAAAAGCCATCTGCCGGGTAAGGACCAAAAGCCATAATCCCTTCATCAAAAGCTTTCTGAATGGCAGGAATAATTATGGTTTCTTCCTCTATTCCAAGTATTCCCCGATCACCAGCATGTGGATTAAGCCCCAGTATGGCTATTTTAGGTTTGAGAATTCCAAAATCCCGAATCAGCGACTGGTTCATAATGCGAACTTTCTGTAAAATCAACTCCTCGGTAATAGTACTGGGCACCTCTCGCAAAGGTGTATGCCCTGTAATCACACCTATTCGCATATTGTTGTTAACCATCAGCATAAGGTAATCACGGCTGTTGAATTTTTGTGCAAAATATTCTGTGTGGCCTGGAAAAGCGAAGTCTTTGCTTTGAATATTCTGTTTATTGATAGGCCCGGTAACCAATGCATCTATAAGTCCCGAAGCCAAATCAACGGTGGCAGCTTCCAGGGCAAAGTAAGCGGCACGGCCAGCAACATCGGTGCTTTGTCCTAACTCAACTTTTATCTCCTGAGTAACCACATTAACCAGGTTAAGTTTCTCTTCTGCGGTCTGTTCTGCCGAACGAATGACATTGAAAGCAAGCTCTCCCATTCCCAAAGCTTTACGATGATAGGATGCCACCTTTGAGCTTCCGTACAATACTGGCGTGAAATATTCAAATATTCTAGAATCCTGAATACTCTTAAGTATCACTTCATAACTTATGCTGTTTACATCACCATGGGTAATTCCGATGCGTAAGGGTTTTATGTTTTGCTCAATATTATTTTTGTTTTCCATTGCGTAGAAGATATTTCTGTTTTTGGGCAAAGTTACAATTATTATAGGAAAATAAACGGGTTAGGCATACAGAATGAGCAGGCACTCCAACTTAGGAATCATGATGGAATTTTTGGGAAATAAAATCATACAACAACCGCACACCGTAGGCGGTCGCTCCCTTGCCCAGGTAGGATTGGCGGCCATCCATAAAGGCAACTCCGGCAATATCCAGATGAATCCAGGGATAATTGATGAAATGTGCCAGGAATTTGCCAGCAGTAATAGTTCCGGCACCTTTGCCTTTGCCGATATTTCGCAGATCAGCAATATCAGAAATCATATCTTCACCATACTCCTCCCAGAAAGGGAGTTCAGCAATTCTTTCCCAGGTCCTCTGCCCACTCTCTTTAAGTTGCTGCATATGACTTTCCGCATCCTGGTGCATGGCCGGAATGCCAAATCGGCCAATGGCAACAGTGGCAGAACCTGTAAGGGTAGCAATGTCTATCACCAGTTCAGGGTCCAAACTTTGTGCGTACAGTAAGGCATCCGCCAAAATCAATCGACCTTCAGCATCGGTATTAATGATTTCAACGGTTTTACCATTGCCCAGTTTGATAATATCACCGGGCAACATAGCTTCTTCTCCCGGCCGGTTATCCGTAGCCGGAATCAAACCTATAACATGTACGGGCACCTTATTCAAGGCCAAAGCATATAAGGTGCCAAATACAGCAGCCCCTCCGGCCATATCGCTTTTCATAGTTTCCAGGCCTTGTGTAGGCTTAATATTGATACCACCTGTATCAAATACCAGCCCCTTACCCACAAGCACCAGAGGCTTGCTGTTGCGTGCATCATCCGGTTTCCACTCGATACGTGTAAAGGTGGGTTGCGATTTACTCCCTTTGTTTACCGTAAGCAAGGCTTCCATACCCAGTTGTTTAATCTTCTCTTTTTCAAAAACCTGTACATCAGCACCGGCTTGTTTACAGACTGCTTCCATATGCCTGGCAAAAGCGAGTGCATTGAGTACATTCTCAGGTTCATTGACCAGGTTGCGTGTTTCATAACTGGCATGAACAATGTTTTGCAATTGCTGGATTTGTTGCTCAGAAATTTTCTCACTAATGATATCCAGTTCGTTAAAAACTGTGCGACTTTCATCTTTTTGTTTGTGTTTTACAAACTGATACGCAGTCAACGCAAAACCTTCAGCAAAGGACAGTACCAGCTCATCAGCTACTTCCCTTGCTACAATAATAGCAGATGATTGTTTTTGTTGAGAAAAGAAATCGGCGGCATCAACCCCTTGCTTGCGCATAAACTCCTTTTTATTGTCACTCACTTCTCCTTCGGTAACCTGCACATATAAAAAATGAGAGAGTTTATTAAAGAAAAAGGTATTCCGCGATTTAGAATCATAGTGCTCACGGATATAACTTTGTTCCTGTGCATCCAGGTTTTGGGTGGTTTGGACTTCGTCTTCCTGTAGAACCAAGACCAGATTTGCCTTGCCAGGCAGTTGAAAAGCTTTTTGAATATACATAAGTTATCAAGTGTTTAGTTACGCTGAAAAATTAAATGGAATTGTCTGCAATTTGTTCATCTGTTATGACTTTGCGCTGAATCAGGGTAACCGGATGATGTTTACCCTGTCGGAGTCAAATAATTTAACCGAAGTAGGATGACATGTAAAAAGCATCACCTGTCTTTGGCGGGCAAAATCACTTATGATTTCAGCAATTGACTTTGCCCGGTTGTTATCAAAATTAACCAGCACTTCATCCATAATCACAGGTAACGGTTCTGAGTGACGCTCATACTCATGTATAAGTCCAAGTCTGAGGCTGATGAGCAGTTGTTCCCTGGTACCCCGGCTCAGCTGACCCAGCGTTTTAAACTGTTCCTTCTCGTCTACCACGTGAAGCTCTTTCCCTTCCAACAAAGTTCGCAGGCCTGTGTAGCGCCCTCCGGTGATTTGTCTGAAGTACATGCCTGCAAATTTGATAACCTCGGGTTGTTTTTCCTTTTCAAAATCACCCTTAACTATATCAAGCATATGTAATGCCATCTTCGCAGCCATCCAGTCTTTCCGCGCTATTCGCAGCTTTTCTCTGTCGCTTTCCAGGGCTGTGGCAACCTCCGCCAGTTCCGATTCCCCTTCCAGCCTTTTCAAGTCCGCCTTTTTACCTCCAAGTTGGCTGGTCACATCCTGCTTTTGCTCTTCAAGCTCATTTTGCCTGGTGGTAAACTCCCTGAGCCTGACCTCCAGGGTTTGTTTATCATGCTCTATCAAAAAACTCACAACCTCCGGCGTTTTCCCATAACCGGCTATTTTTTCTATGGTGGATTCAGTTTGTTTGCGTTGATTCAACAGTTCTTTTACCCTTTGGTCTTGTTTATAGATCCGGTAAAAATCCTCCTTTCCCGACGCTCCTATCAACTGGATGCGGTCAAGTATACTGGTCTTTGTCTGCCTGTATTGGCTTTCAAGCTGCTGCAGTTCGCGGGTTTTTAACTGCAAGTCATATTCCAACCTCTGCTTACGGAGGATTTTCTCTGTATTTTCATCGAAAGCTATTATAATCTTTTCTGCAAACTTGCCTGGGGTTTCAACAGACCCATCATCATTGACAAACTGACGGGTTAAAGATGTTTTATCTTCAAACTCCTCAGCAAATGGCAACCTTAGGGTCTTCAGTTTTTCAAGCAGTTTATTTTTTTGAGCAACCTCCTTTTTCAATTGCTCAATGGTATTCAAAACCTCCAGCGCTGCCTGCGGTGAGAAAGGATTTTCCAAACCGAGCTCCTCTTTTAGATAAGTGCTGAGTTTATTATCAAGGTCTTGCTGTTGCTCATGTAGGTGATTTAGTTTTTCGCGTACAACAGCGGTGGGGTTTTTCCTTGTAAAGTGGGTCCTGCTCATCAGTAACAACAAGGCAATAGCCGCCATGGCTGATCCAAGTACATAAACACCATAGTAAAAAGCTGTTGATGAAGCAATAATAAAACCTACAGCTGCAAAAACAATTAGCATCCCCGGATTCACTATGCTCTCCCGGGTTTCCAGGGCTTTGAGCTCAGCCTGATAGTCACGTTCACTATGGTTAAGTGCGTCAGCAGCATCCTTCAACCTGGTAATTTGGCTTTTGTGAAAAATAACATCTGTAAAATTGACAATGTTTTCCTCGGTCCAACGGCTGTCAATTTTTTCCACGCCGCTTTTTATGGCCTGCTCAAAACTATTTATTTGTCTTTTTTCTTCCTCGATTTCCAAGGAGTTTTGCCGGTACTTCTCCAGGTTTTTCCTCAAAAAAGTTATGGTATCTTTTTGACTCAGCAATTGTTGATTTACCTCTATGCGGCTTATACGCTCATTCAACTCTACTATTCCCGGATCTTCAGGCTGCCCGTTTTTCAAGTTATCCATTTCCTCATCCAACTCCCGGGCTTTTTCCAAATCTTTTTCCAGGGCAAATTCCCCATCACCAGGCAATTCCCTTAACGCTGGAAGTTCGCGTAATTCATCATCTATTTGTTGCAAATTCAGAAAACTTTCATAGCACTTAAGAGACGTTTCCAGCTTTTGCTTTTCAGGATCAACCGACTTCATTTTTGTTTCAAGGCCTTCCTTTTGCTTTTCCAGGTCAGCTATTTGAGCGGCATACTGTTCATACAGGTGCAACTTTTTTTGTATCTCCCGGATTTTCCCCTTCTTGAGATCCATTTGATGGAGAACAGAAGGCACCAGCTGCGTCCGCCCTTTTTGGGTATAAATGTTATCCGACATTTTGCGGAGGGTGTTTTCCACATCACCAATGGACATACCTCCCAGCCCAAGCCCCAGGCTGAAAATTTTATCTTCCACTCCTGATTCATTCAAAGAGGAAAGGCTCACAAGCTCATCAAGCGTAAATGCATAGATATTGTTGAACAGGCTGGAGGTAGCATTTCCTAAAAGCTCAAACCACATGGACTCGTCCTGGAACTGTTGACTTCCGTAGACGAAGGAAATTTTGTCACTCCCATTCCTTTCTATCACCACTTCCTTTTCCGAAGACAGAAGCCCTCTAATCCTCCCACCGTGGGTGCCTCCCTTGAGAGGAGGCATCCTGTTGGCAACAAGACGTGGATAACCAAACAAAGTGTACCTGATAAATTTTAACAGAGTGGACTTCCCGGCTTCGTTATTACCCAGGATAATGTTGACACCTTTTCCAAGTCCCTCCATGGAGTAATCCCTGAAGTGACCAAACCCATCCAAATGCAAATCCCTGATTATCATTTATCTTCACTCATTAATTGATCCAACAACATCCACCTGGCTTTCTGTAATATTTCCTGCTTTTCATCTTCCCCAAGGGGGCCCAGTTCCCTAATTGCATGCTGGCTATTAAAACCATTGGCTAAAGTTTTGAAAACCTGTTCAAGGGCTTGATGATCATTTTCCAGGATTTCAAAAGCCTTCCACACCTGGGCCGTGAAATCCCCGCTTTTCCTGATTTGATCCTGATTGATTTGCGGCATGGTTTCTACTTCAATTCTGTCAATCCAGGTGAAAGGGGAATCAGATAAACGCCCCTGGTTAAGCAACCCTGCAATTTGTTCTATCTCACCGGGTTGCTGCAGGTGATGGTGCAATACCGTTCTACCAGTTAACCGCACCCGGAGAATATAACTGCATTGCTCATCGTAGTAGTCTATTTGCTCACTGGCTACCTGCAATTTATTCAACATTTCATCCAGACTTTCAACACTACTTAAATTCAACTCTACGTATTCAAATCGAATGGTGTCTGTTGCACAAAACTGCAGCACCGGTTTTTGCCCGGTTTCCATTTCAACCAGGAAACACCCACGCCGGCCAGTTTCTCCGAAATCCCGTCCTTGCGGGTTACCTGGGTAGGCAACAGCCGGATAGGCTTCACGAACAATATGGCTTTTATGAATATGACCTAAGGCCCAATAGTCGAAACCTTTGGAAAGAATATCCTCTATTTTGAACGGAGCATAGTTTTCATGCGGACCGGCATCTCCTATGGTACCATGCAGAAGTGCAATGGAAAAAGGGGTCTGGCTTTCAACTTTTCGAAAGAGTTTTGCCAGGTTTTGATTTAAAAACTTTTGGTCATAGCTTACACCATAAATATCCGTTAGTGGAACACCACCCTTGCCAAAAGTTACTTTTTCTACCTGTGCCGCCCCAAAACGATGTACTTTTTGGGGAAGGGAATGAGCTTCCATCCATGAACCCAGAGGGTCATGATTGCCACACACAAGATAAACGGGAATAGCGTTATCGGACAGTTTTTTAAGTTCAGCACCAACTTTTAACTGGGCCGAAAGGCTTTGAAGATCACTATCAAAAACATCGCCGGCAATAAGCAAAAAATCAACCTGCTCGTGCAAACACAAGTCTACCAGGTTTCTGAAACTTTCCATTGTTGCGTCTTTCAGGCGATTGGCAAGATCATCATTCACCTGGCTCAACCCTTTGAATGGCGTATCAATATGCAAATCGGCGGTATGCACGAATTTGATGCGGGGCATATTTACAGTTTTAGCTTATAAAACAGTTAGTGACACCGGCGGGACAAACTTCGCTATGGATGGGCAAACCTCACCCTGGGCGAAACATGCATCGGGTGAAAATTTTACCGAAGTGGTTTTTACAACACTCTATTACCCGTCAATAATCCACATACCCCTTTTCTCCCCCATGGTAAAAAGTATCCTTCTCCCATGGAGTCAGGGGGATGCTGTTTTTCAGTTTGTCCACCAGGTCTGGGTTAGAAATAAACGGCTTGCCAAAAGCTATTAAATCAGCCTGGTCTTCTTTCAGCATACGCGTTGCGCTTTCAGCAGTATGCCCGCCACAGGAAATAAGGTTGCCTTTATATAAGTTCCGGTAAAAAGGCACAACACCTCGCAGAGGTGAACTCATTCGCTCCTCCGGTGTCATCATCTCACTGATGTGAAGGTAGGCCAGCTGATAATCATTGAGCTTTTCCACAATATATCCATAAGTTTTAAGGGGTTGGGAGTCTTCCATCCTGGGTTTTACAGAAGCAGGTGAGAGTCTCAGGCCTACCTTTTCAGGTGGCAGATATTTTAATACTTCCTCCACAATCAGGAATAAAAATTTTGACCGGTTTTCAACACTTCCGCCAAATTCATCATTTCGTTTGTTGGTTCCATCCATAATAAACTGGTCAATGACGTAAGCATGCGCCCCATGGATTTCCACACCATCAAAACCTGCCTGACTGGCATTAGCTGCTGCCTTGCCAAAATCAGCAATGGTTTGCCATATATCCTCTTTTGTCATGGCCCTGGCCCAGTCGTAGGGCAGTCGCCCCCTTGAAGTTAGCACCTCTCCGTCTGGCTTTACTGGTGAAGCCGAAAGGGGTGATTGCTGACCGGGCTGTAGCAAAGCGTGCGAATAAGGCCCCACATGCCAAAGCTGTAAGAATATTTTGCCCCCTTCCTGATGAACAGCACCGGTTACCTTTTTCCAGCCGGCTACCTGTTTCCTGGTAAAACATCCTGGAGAGTTGGTATAGCCGTATGCCTGTGGAGATATTTGGCTGCCTTCAGCAATTATAAGGCCGCAGGAAGCCCGCTGCCGGTAGTATAATGCCATCAAATCATTAGCGGCAAGATCATCATTTTCAGCCCTGCGCCGGGTCATGGGAGCCATTACCATCCGGTTGGAAAACGTAATATGAGGAGATAATGAGAAAGGTTCAAATAACATTTTTAAATTTTATCAATGATTAAACAGGATTGGACAAATCAAAACGGGCTTCAAAAATCATTTCACCCTCATGATGCAGCTGGTAACTAAACACAGATAAATCTTCACTAAGCTCAACTACCCATTCACTGTCAACTGAAATGGGGTGAATATCAATGGTATACTTATCAGCAGGGAAAACCTGGTAAAACGGGGTTCCTCTTTCTGCATCTGCATACCCGCCATACATGGTCATTTCTTCAGGAGTCCCGTCTTTATAGCGATGGTCGTGGCGAAATCGAAGTTTACCATCCTCATTAAAAAACATCCATGTGCGGGAGTGGTCTTCATCAAGGTGAAAGGGTATATGCAGCTCATCGTCCTCACATACGGTAACATGCATAATCATTCCTTTTTCTTCCCAGCTTTCTCGTCCTTCCTGCATATAAACCTGTTTGCCTTCAAAGGATTTTCCACAAAGAGACTGCAGGTTTTGGTAAAAGGTCTGGAAGGATTCCTGCTCAAAAGCAGAAACATCATTATGCTGGCCTTGTTCAGCACCTTTCTCAGCAGGGCCTCCGCAAGATACTATTCCCATGAATGCTAAAGCCCAAAAAAATACTTTCATCTTATTCATACTAATTGATTTTTTGTTTATTAAAAACTTTTCTTTACAACGATGTGTATTCCAAACAAACGACACAACACAAATGTACAAAAATAAACTTCAAATTAATTTCAATATGTAAAAACCACGCATTTGTAACTCCCTTCCATGAACTTACCATGTTTAATGTTTCACTTTGATAGTCCTGCATCTCTCAACTTACCCCCTTAAAAGAATAAATCAGGTGATTTCCCCCGGTTTATTTACGCATAAAAAAACCGTTTTCATGCTTATAGACAACGGAATGTTAATGTTTAATTTTATCGATGAAGAGAATTATATTCACAAAAACTCCTGGAGAAATCATGGGTTCTTTTGACGCAAAACACATCATATTCATCCCAATCCTTCTTTTCTCATTTTTTCTGCAAGCTCACGAAACAGAAAAAAATGAAAAAAAAGAAGTCGAGGTTACTCAACCGAAGAATGAAAAAGGCGAGGTTGAAAATATAGTAGTCTACGAAGGCTTTGAAAACGGAATTCCACCGGGCTGGACCCAGCATTACATACCCCACCTCAATGGAACAAATGTAAACTGGGACACTCGAACCGGCGCTGGAGTGATCGCTCCCCCAAACACCATAGGAGTACCTGATACAGCAGCAGTAGGAGATAAAAACCTTGTATTTCAATGGGAAAGTGTTGGAAATGAAACATGGTTAATAACCAGCCCTATCGATCTGGAATTTATTGTTAATCCTGTGCTTTCGTTTTACCACACTCAGGCAGAATGGGAGCCAGGACACTTTGACAAACTAACCATACTCTACAGGAAAGGAGAAGAAGGAAACTGGCAAGTACTGCAATCCTATGATCATCCCATCGAAGTATGGACCCATCGCAGTATTTCACTTGATAATCATGAATCAGATGAGTTCTACATTGCACTGGTAGGTCTTACAGGATGGGGCTCCGGGGTATGTGTCGATGAATTCACGATTACCGAAACAGGGGAGATCCCCAAAGAGCTCAATCAGATTGAGACCGAACAGGCCTCTTTAAACTTTATCCCCACAGGAACGATCAACAATCCTATTCTTCGCTCAAGGATTCGTGTCACAGGAAACAGCGGAAGCCTGGCCCTTGAAGAGTATGTGGCACATTCACTCAATACCAACGACAGCGATATTACGAACGAAGGCATTAAACTATATCTGACAGACAACGAGTTTTTCAACACCGATCAACTTGTTGCTCAAACTACTGAATTTGAAAATGGTGAAGCAGTATTTGAAGATATCAACCTGGAACTACCCACTGGCTATTCTTATCTTTGGCTTACTTTCGATATTGATGAATATGCCAGCCATGGAAATCATGTGAATGCTTACATTCCGGCAGGAGGAATTACCATTGGAGGAGAAGAATTTCCCGGGGAAGATCAAAATCCACCCGGATCGCGGGAAATTTATGAAACCATATTTCATGATAACTTTGATACTGACAGAGGGTGGATCTTAACAGGAGAATGGGAAAGAGATAT
>SLQX01000290.1 GCA_007131245.1 Bacteroidales bacterium | reverse complement strand
TACGGATCTCATTTTTAAACATATAATTGCATACTATAAACATTTCATCCCTACGGGATTAGAGTTAAAAGCATTGTCTGTAACTAACTCCGTTAGGAGTGGAATATTTATAGTTAAAAAGTAAGTCCCTATGATACCAATCCCTTAGGGATGACACAAATGATGGGCATTTCGAAAAACATCTTTTATTTTAACCAGACACTAGTGAGCAGAATAGTGCATTCTTTTCGTGTAAAAGGTGCTTTCTGCAGCTCAAAACGGATCGTCCCCTGCTACCATCCAGACACAAAAATTTTAAAAATACGTTTTTTGGATTTTCGTTCAAATGTGATTGTATAACTTTGAAACGCAAAACCGGTTTGATTATTTAGTTCACCCAAAATATTACAGTCGTTTGTTGTTTAAGAATTCTGAGTTTTTTATGGACGTACGTTGGATTAAAAATATATTTGCAGCCCTGGCATTGATACTAACCTCTATGCTTTTAAACTCCTGTGTAGCCACATATCCCTTTAGTGAATTTGAAACCCGGGAGATACACCATTTTGAAAGAGTAAAAACAGGAGACACCAAACAAGCTCTATTAATCAATGGAAAAGACAGGAGCAATCCGGTGCTGGTATATCTTCATGGGGGGCCGGGTTTTCCCATGCTCCCTTTTGCCCCTTTTTCAGCCAGCAAACAAGAGTTGGAAAAGAAGTTTACCATTGTTTACTGGGAACAGAGGGGTACGGGTAAATCCTTCAGTAAAAGATTGGACGGTAAAAGCATGAATATCATGCAATTTGTGGAGGATACCCGGCAAATTATTGAGTACACCCGTGATTTAATGGGTGTAGAGAAAGTCTTTTTGTGGGGCCACTCCTGGGGCAGCAATGTGGGAGCCCTGTATGCTTCCCTCTACCCTGAGACCCTTCATGCTTACTTTTCAACCGGGCAAAGCGTAAATCCTTTTGCCAACGAGCGCCTTGGTTATGAATTTGTTGAAGCAAAGGCCAAAGAACATAATAACAGGCGCGCCCTGCGGGAGCTTCAATATATAGACACCATCCCCGATAATTACACCATTGAGGATGCCCTTACCCTTAGGAAATGGGTGTATCGCTACGGAGGAATTGTTTACCATAACACCGAAGAACGGCCTTATGTTGATTGGCAGGAAATCAAAACCATCCTTACCACACCTGTTTATTCCTGGGGAGTCCGGATTAACTTACTTCTCAACCCTTATTACAGCATCCAGCAACTATGGGATGATTTGAGAGAGTTTGACCTGATGAAAGAGGCTCCCCGCATAGATGTGCCGGTGTACTTTTTGGTGGGACGGCACGATATCATCGTTTCACACAAATTGGCAGAAAAATACTTTCATCACCTGGAAGCCCCTGCCGGAAAAGAACTCATATGGTTTGAAGAATCGGCCCACCGTCCATTCCAGGAAGAACCTCAAAAATTTATGGAGGTTATGAAGCAGATCCGACAAAACCATTTTCCTCTTCTGCCGGATAGGAATAAAAATATTCCCGAGTAAACTCATTAAATGTTTTTTTTGCTACCTTTATAAGGCTATAACCCCGCTGTTTGTTGAAAAGGGAACGCAAAACATATACCACTGTTTTATTTTCATTAAACGAACCCTCACCCCACAGGTGAACAAGTATGTTATACCCCAACCCATGGAAAGCGATATATTTAGATTCATAGAACAGAATTCCACCCATGTAACCTGGATATACAATCTGGAAGATCAATGTTTTGATTATATCAGTCCTTCGGTTGAAAAGATGCGTGGATATACCTTAAAAGAGGCCATGGATCAAGGGTTTCACGAATCCATGGATGCCGCTGATTTCCAATATGTAATGAATCATCTGAAACCAAGAATTGATCGCTATGAACAGGGTGAAGAGTCTTTACAAACACTCACCCATGAAATCAGACAACCCTGTAAAAATGGCCAAATGATATGGGTGGAGGTAACAACTACCCTGTTGAAAAACCCACAGGGGAGAGTTCATAAAATACTGGGAGTATCGCACGAAATCACCCAAAAGAAAACACAGCAAGAAATAGAACAGGAAACACAAAATCTCTTTGAGAGGGTTTACGATTTTACGGGAACAGGCATAGCCCTGATGCGTGAAGATGGCTCTCTAATAAATGTAAACTCCGGGTTATGCAAAATACTTGGATTCCCCAAAAGCTATGTCATGGAAAAAATTTTCTTCGACTTTCTGCTGGCGGATGACATTCCCGTTGTAAAAGAAATTTTTGAACAATCCAGGAAGGAGAAAAACTTTGATAAGAAAATTGAAATCCGCATGGTTAATTTACATGACCAGGTGATATGGGGACTGCTGAATATAACCGGCATTAACCTTTTGAGAGAAAACCACATTCATTGGATTATTCAGTTAGAGGAAATAACAGCCCGCAAAAAAGCAGATGAAGTTATCAGGTTGCTAAATGCGGATCTGACACTTAAAAACAACGAGATGGAGCGGCTTGTGTATGTTACCAGCCACGATCTTCGCTCTCCGCTGGTGAATATCCAGGGGTTTACTAATGAGTTGAAAGTCAGTATTGAACAACTCCTCAATCAATGGGAAAAACACGGCTGGCCTGAAGATGCTGTTTCCTTGCACAGCATCAAAAACGAAATCGCCGAATCTTTTGATTATATCAAGACTAGTATTGATAAAATGGACAAGCTGCTTGAAGGACTTTTATCATTCAGCAGGCTGGGTAAAAAAAGGGGTAGTTTGCAAACGGTTAATATGGACTCACTCATGGCTAATGTTGTGAAAAGCTATGAATATACCATAAAAACCAATAAAATACGCGTCGAACTGTCACCTTTGCCAAACTGTCTTGCCAATCAGGAAATGCTGCACCAAGTTTTCTCAAATTTACTGGAAAATTGTATTAAATACCGTGATCCCCTTCGACAATGCGAAATCCGAATCGGTGCAAAAATCGATTTTAACAGGGCCATTTACAGTGTGGAAGATAACGGACTGGGCATTGAGCCCAAATACCATCAAAAAGTTTTTGAGCTTTTCTTCAGGATACACCCCGAAAAACTCCCGGGTGAGGGGATGGGGCTGGCCACGGTAAAGAAAATACTGGATTTGTACAACGGAAAAATTTTCCTGGAAAGTACACCAGGGAAAGGGAGCAAAATTTTTGTCAGTCTGCCTGTTAAAGAAAAAGCAGGCTAAGGAGGGAACCTTTCACCTGCTTTTTACTCCGCTTTGTCAATCATGAAGAGAAATTAACAAAACATTGCTAACCCAAAAACAAACAAACAAACAAACAAACAAACAAATCAAACAAACAAATCAAACTTCCAAATTAAATGTAACCCTTTCAATTTTATCCATAATGATTTTTATATCGTCATCCAGGTTAATCTGTACAATTTTAATATTGGGAAAACGATTTACCAAATAACCCATTAGTTGATGACTGAATTTATCATTGATCATAGGTCCCAATACAACCAAATCGTGAGGTACCTGCTCCACCAGGCTACATAGTTGATTGTATTTTAAAGCTTTGCCCACCACTTCAATCTGTTGACTCTCTTTGATTAACTCAAAAATGCCATTAAGCATGATGTCACCGCTTTCAGCTATGATGATTTTCGTATTTACCATATCTGTCGTATTAATTTTGAATCAAATTTACACCTAAATGGGTTCACAGAAAACCGTATTTCTACGTGATTCAAATGAGTGGAATACGGAAATAATCCTGCGTAATCCCCCAGAAAAAACCTATAAACCATTGTTTTCATGAAACATAGGCATATATGGTTTTGAATTTATAACCGGTTATTTTACCAAAAACAGCTGTGAAAATGCACCCAAAAGCAGGGGTAAAACCAACCTGGTTTTGATCTCTTTCTTGATAGTCACTTTCAATAAAAAATGGCAGATTTAACCCATTGTGGGCAATAATTCGGGTAAGCATGTAAAATTCCGGGAGGTGCGGGGAGCGAATCCAGGCCGAAAAATCAGGCATTCGACAAATCTATACCAGTGGATGCTGCCAGAAACGGGGTATAGCCATGTAAAAGCATCAAATAAAGAGAAATAGTTAACCGGGAATTAAAAAGCAGGTTTCAAATTAAAGGGAAGGGACAATTATATTTCGATAATCTTGTTTTTGATGGCAAACTTAATCAGCTCCACGGAGTTTTTCATATTGGTTTTTTGGAGAATATGATTCTTGTGCGACTCAATGGTTCTGACACTCAAAAAAAGCTTGTCAGCGATTTCCGAATTATTGAAACCTTCGGCAAAAAGTTGCAAAACCTCCAGTTCTCTTTTGGTCAGTTGTGGCAGGATATTGTCGTTTTGCTGACGTTTGGTGGCATAATTTTTCACAATTTCATCGGAAATGGTAGAATGGAAGTAGTTTTTGCCTTTGGAAACTGTAAGAATGGCTTCCACAAGCTCTTCTGAAGAAACATCTTTGGGGACATATCCATCAGCACCGGCATCTATGGCATCCGAGATGTTGTTATAATCAGAATGCATGGACAATATCAGAATTTTAAGAGTGGGGTGCTTCTTTTTTACCGCTTCGGTGAGTTCAATGCCCGACATTTCCGGCATACTGATATCCACAAGTAGTACCTGGGGATCGTTATTTTTCAACATGGTGAGGGCTTCTTTACCACTATGCGCAACCCCTATCACTTCAACATCTTTTGCCCCTTTTAAAAAAAGCCCAATGCAGTCTGTTACCAACTTGTGATCATCAATGATTACTACTTTTACGGTGTCTGACATGTGTTTGTTGTTTAGTTGTTTCAGAAGCTCTATCTTATATTACAAATTGATTTTTTTTCTATAACCCCCTTTACAATACAAATTAACGATAACTTTCCGAAAAATACAAAATATTTTGATTCTCTATTGTATTTTTATTTGACCTTTTCAGGCTTTCTTATCAAACAGTGTGGCGGTAGCCTGAGCTGCAGGCATAATTAACATATCGTTAACGTTTACATGTTCCGGAAGAGCGGCACAAAAGTAAATACACTGGGCAATATCGTCTCCGCTCAGGGGTTTATATCCGTCATACACCTTTTCTGACTTCTCCTTATCACCCTTAAAGCGAACGTCTGAAAACTCAGTCTGGGTGGCTCCGGGATTGATAAGGCTCACCTTGATACCATAGGGTAGCAAATCGATTCGCAAGCCTTTGGTAAGGCTGTCTACGGCATGCTTGGTGCCACAATATACATTTCCCCGGGGATAAGTCTCTTTTGCAGCAATACTGCCAATATTGAATATATGCCCTTTGCCACGCTCTTTCATCAAGGGTACAACGGCTTTGGTAACATACAAAAGGCCTTTTACATTGGTATCAATCATCTGATCCCAATCATCGGGATCTCCATCCTGTATCTCGGACATGCCCAGAGCCAGCCCTGCATTATTTACCAGCACATCTATTTCCTGCCAGGGAGCCGGCAGGGATGCTATTTTTTCAAAAACCTGCTCACGGTCTCTCACATCAAAAACCAGTGGAAAAGATTCCACGCCATATGTTTTTTCCAAATCTGCCGCCAATTTCTCGATGCGATCCTTACGGCGTGCATTCAGAATAAGCCGGTAGCCGTTTTGGGCAAATCTTTCGGCACAGGCATAACCGATACCACTGCTTGCCCCGGTAATAAATACAGTTTTTGACATATTTTTAGTGATGTTTTGAAATGATTATGCAACAACAGCCCTAAGCCTTGTTATGCAATCAGGAACAGCTCCGGACCGCTAATTTCCTTTATTTATACGGAATGGTTAAGAAAAAGTTTAGGGTCGCTTAAAAAGTTTTTTCCTGAGTTTATCTGGCCATTGTCTAAATATTTCTACACCAGGCAGTTTGGCCAAATGGATAAAAACAACCCATAAAAACGGCAATGCCGGAATTTTATATCGTACGATTCCCCCATGAGCCGGAGACAGCATCCCCACAAACCCCATCAGTAAGAAAGCAAACCACAGGCTAAGCCATAAAACAGGATAACGTCCTGCTTTGGCTTTATCCCAATAAAAAGCCAGGTAAACCACCATCCCCAGTACCAGCAAATTCTCCAGGGCAGCCATCAGGGTAAAAATGGAGTATACTTCTAATAAATGGGGCCGCATCAATGCATAAAATAATCCCAGGAGAAATTCCACTGCTAGATTCCACAGATTATCATCCAGGTAACGGGTATGCATCAGGCTTGTAGCTTCCATGGCAATGGAGTGATTTACAAAATCATGCTGCTTACGGATAATGATATCCAGCAGGCTGTAGGAGGGAAAAAGCCAACCCAATACCAACACCAAAAAAGAGATTAAAACAAAAATGCCCAAATATCTGGTTTGTAGTTGCAGGGGGCGCTTGTGCATCCCCCAGTAAAAAGCCACCATACAAGGAATCCAGATAACAATGGTGTAGGGTTTGAGCAATACAAGCAACAGACTGAAAAACAAAAACCAGGGAATATTTCTCTTCTTTAATGGATTCCTGACCAGTCCGTCGGTAATATATACCCAGTAGCCAAAAGCAAACAGCAGCAAAGACTCTTTCAACAGACCTGAACCCCAAAAAAGCAATGAGGGAAACAAAAAAACACCCCAGGGCAGCCAATGAAACTTTGCCGGGTCTGTATACCGGCTCAAAAATTTGTACAAAGCAAGTAACCCTGCAAAGGATAGAAAATTGATAAACACCCCGTGCACATGAATAAACCCCATGGAAAAAACAGATACCAGCGCATTGAACCGGATAACCAACCGCGTATCGTTATATAAAGGCGAACTCCAGGGGCGGGTCCAGTATTTCATTTGGTCATAATACTCGCAAAGATGTGGTGCGGATGCATCAATTCCGGTAAGCATCCGCAGATAATCCAGCGGATTTTCTGCCAGGGCCGAATAAAGTACACGTCCATCAAAATAATACTTATAGATATCTGCATAATTGACATCATAATAATAGGTATAAACCACTGTCAGAATACTGCCGGCCAAAACCTTTAAGGCAAAGAAGAACAGCAGCAGCTGAGTGGATAGGCCCGGTACAGCTCTAAAAAACGGCAACCTGGCTATAACCAGGCAAAACAAAACAAAATACAGGAGGCTTACGACAATCTCCATCGTGGTGGTTTTTCATTGATTGGCAAAGATAGCCTTAATGACTCTATTTTGCACGCTTCATTGAACTTTGAAAAAGCTTTTTCTGTTAGCCTATCAATCCATAATTTCATATGCTGCAATTATTCAAACATATTATACCTTTTGTACTTCTTATGTGGACTTCCTGCGGAGGTGCATCACAAAACAATACAACCATGATGGAACAACAAAACAACAACCTCGAATATGCAACCCTTGGGGGTGGATGCTTCTGGTGCATTGAGGCTATCTTTTCGGAGATAAAGGGGATTCATTCGGCCACGAACGGATTCAGCGGAGGTCATGTAAAAAACCCCGCCTACAGGGAGGTGGTTTCCGGTAATACAGGCCATGCAGAAGTGGTTCAACTGGGCTTTGACCAGGAGGTTATCAGCTACCAGCAAATCCTGGAAGTTTTCTTTCACCTCCACGACCCTACTACCCTTAACAGGCAGGGGGCAGACGTGGGCACACAATACCGTTCCGTTATCTTTTATCACAATAAAAAACAGGAAGAAACGGCACATCAAGTTTTTCGTGAAATTGACCAGTCTGATTTGTGGAAAGACCCGCTGGTAACCGAAATATCACCCATGGATGCCTTTTACAGGGCCGAAGATAAGCACCAGGATTATTACCAAAACAACCCCAACCAACCCTATTGCACCTTTGTTATTGGTCCCAAACTCAATAAACTAAGAAGCTTGTTCAAAGACAAGTTGCATGACCAGTAATTGGGAAAATCTGACGCAACAAGATAACTGCCATAAAACAAAATGCACTCATCCCTATCCTAAATTTTCTCATAAGGCTCTTCGAGCGATTTGAGGCGATCGAGAATGTTTTCGGCCGCATCCACAAAAGGTAATAATATCAGATCGGCACCTGCCAGTTCAAGCTCTTTTGCCGTGCGACCATAATAGGAAGTAACCGCAATTTTACCTTTATAATTTACATTACGCAAATATTTGATGAGGGCCAGGTTGAGATCCTTTTCAAACAGGGTGGAGATCACACACTGGGTATCGCCGGGAAGAATATCCATTAGTTCGGGGTCGTCGGCATCACCATATTGGGCAGCTCTTCCTTTACGCTGCCACCGTTTTACCGACCGGGGGTCGAAGTCCACTCCGAACACACGAAACCCCTTTTGTTCAAGACTCCTGGCAATATTATTGCCGTACATGCCCAGTCCAAAAATGATCACATCAAACTTTTTCCCTTTGTGTTTCTTGTCATCAATCTCCCGGTATGGGTTGTTGCTTTCAAAAACTTTGAGAGCAGGGGCCACTTTTTCGTAAAGCTGGTGTGAATAATTGATCAGATAGGTGGAAATGCCGATGGTTATCAGCCCCACCAGGGTTATCAGCCCCAGGGTTTCTTCATCAATTTGCCCCAGCGAAAGTCCCAGAGCTGCCAGGATAAGTGAAAACTCAGAAATCTGGGCCACATTGAGCCCTGCCAGGAACCCCGTCCTTTTACGATATCCCATCACACCAAGGATGATCATCACAATGATGGGATTTCCGATAAGCACAAACAGGGAAAAAATAAGTGCCGGAATAATCTGTTCTCCAATAAGACTCAAATCAACCTGGCTTCCCAGGTGTACGAAAAAGAAAAACAGCAGAAAGTCGCGCAAGGAAACCAACTTGCCGGATATCACCTCACGATAAGGTGTAGAAGCCAGGGATATCCCCCCCAGAAACGCTCCCACCTCTTTGCTGAAGCCCAGGTAGTCACTTAAAGCAGCCAGGGCAATGGCCCAGGTTAAGGCAAAAAGCACCAGCAGCTCTGGCGTACGCGCCATTAAAGAAGTGAGCCGGTTCATCACATAACGAATCAGCAATACCACAGCCAATATCATGGCAAAACCCATAACCACCACCCAGGCTATTTCTTCAATCAGGGAATAATCACTCTGGGCACCCATGGCCGAAAGAACAATCATGGCAATCACAACCACGATATCCTGTACAATCAAAAACCCTATGGATATTTGACCATGCAGTGATTGAATTTCTTTTTTGTCGGACAGAAGTTTGACAATGATAATGGTACTGGAAAAGGTAAGAGCCACGGCAATGTAAAGGCTGACCACCGGTTCAAATCCCAGTCCAATCCCGATGAAATATCCAAATACAGAAGTAAAAATCACCTGGCCAAGTCCTGTGGCCAAAGCAACACGCCCGCTTGTGCGGATAAGACTGACATCAAGCTTCAGGCCTACCACAAATAGCAGCACGGCAATACCCATCTCCGAAAGCAGGTGTATTTTATCAACAGAGCGGAGCAAATCCAAACCATAAGGTCCCACTAAAAGCCCCACGGCTATAAAGGAAACAATTAAGGGTTGTTTGAGCAATCGGCCTAAAAAACCCAAAAGTACGGCTATACCCAATATCGCTGCAAACTCAAAGAAAGAATCTGAAAACGCTTCCATGCTATCCTAATTTGATCTCATTGGATCCATTTATTTTAATCTTAATCGCTATCCCAATTCATCCTATTTGAAAAACCGCTTTACCTTCAAAGTCCGGGAGGTAAATTATCACCCACTTTTAAAGGATACACTGCCACTCCGGCTACCTGAATGCATATTTCGCCTTTTGTAAAAATTCGTCACAAATCAGGGAGTTGGTGGCAATAATCTCTTTACCAAAAATATAGTTATCTTTTCCTTTAAAGTCTGTTACTCTTCCACCGGCCTGCTGCACAATAAAGCTACCTGCAGCCACATCCCAGGCACTGAGGCTGTATTCAAAGAAAGCATCAAAACGGCCGCATGCCACATAGACCAGGTCCACTGCTGCACTACCGATACGGCGCACTCCATGTGTATTGTGCAAACACCAGGTAAACAATTCCAGGTAACACTCCATGCGTGAATAATCAAAATAGGGAAAGCCGGTGGCCAGCAAACTGTCTTTCAGCTCGCCGGTTTGCGATACATGTATCTCCTTACCGTTGAGGTAAGCCGGCCCATCCTTAACGGCATAAAAACACTCGTCTTTGTTGATTTCATAAACTACCCCCAACTGCACCTGGTTTTTATACATCAAAGCAATGGAAATGCTGAAACAGGGAAGTCCATGAATAAAATTGGTGGTTCCATCCAGGGGATCCACCACCCACATATAATCATTTTGTTGATATTCAACGGTATTTTCTTCGGCTACAAAGCCGGCTTGGGGCACCAGTTGTCGCAAAGCTTCCACAATCTGCTTTTCAGCGGTTTTATCCACATAAGTAACAAAGTTATGAGTTCCCTTTTCTTCAATGTGCTTTTGATTAACACGATCCAGCTGACCACTGATGAAACGGCCCGTATTGCGGGTAATGTTTTGCACCTTCTCACATATTTGTTCCAGGGTTTCTTTGTCCATGGGGCTGTTCTTTAGGGTTATTCTTTTGTCACCTGTAGTTTAAAGCAACTTTTCTTTCATAAATATAATCAGAAACATACCCTTCCCTCAAAAAAGGAAAGTCCGTTTATACCCAATAAACTCCATCACTGTCCAAAAGGTTCAGCGTAACTTTTTCAATGGTATTGGCTTTTCCCTTATTAAAAGGAGTTTTCACACGTATATAGTTTTCGGTAAATCCATACATCCAGTTATTATTTTCTTCTTTTTCCCACAGTACATTGGATGAGTGCCCTTTGTGCTGTTGATAAAAAAGATTTTTCTTCTGCTGCGAGACTTCCTGCATACGCCTGCTTCGTTGCTTTCGCTCTTTAACAGGCACCTGCTGATTATACTTCACCGCCTGGGTATTGTCGCGCTCACTATAGGTAAACACATGTACATAGGATACGTCCGTTTGCCGGATAAAGGCTTCTGACTCTTCATACAGCTCTTGTGTTTCCAGAGGAAAGCCTACAATCAGATCGGCTGCTATGCAGGCATGAGGGATGGTTTTTTTTATCTTTTCCACCCGCGATGCAAACACACTGGTATCATAGCGCCTTTTCATGGCTTTGAGCACCTGGTCAGAGCCCGATTGCAACGGAATATGAAAATGGGGCATCAGGCTGGGGGTGTCAGCCACCAATTCAATTATCTCATCGCTGAGCAAATCAGGTTCTACAGAAGATATGCGAATCCGGTGCAAACCTTCCACCTTTACTAGTTCTTTGAGCAGGCCATAAAAACTTTCTCCGTGCTGCTTGCCAAAATCACCGATATTTACTCCCGAGAGCACCACCTCTTTCATATGGGTTTGGGCAATCTGGCGCGCAACCTCGAGGGTTCCGGCAATGGAATCGCTGCGGCTGCGCCCCCTGGCCATGGGTATGGTACAATAGGAGCAAAAATAGTCGCAACCATCCTGCACCTTGAAAAAGGAACGGGTGCGGTCATCGGCCGAGTAGCTTGATACAAAACGGTCGGGTTGCTCCACCATGGTTTTCTCCTGCCCGGCAACATGCTCCCCCCTGGGTGGCATTGCTTCTATCCGCTCAAAAAGGTCAAACTTATCCGCATTGCCCAGCACCAAATCCACCCCGGGAAGTTGGCTCAACTCATGTGCACTAAGTTGCGAATAACACCCTATAATAGCCACACGGGCATCGGGGTTGCGCTTCAAAACCTGTCTCACCATTTCTTTGCACCGCTTTTCGGCATTGTGGGTCACCGAACACGAATTGATTACATAAATATCCGCATGCTCGTCAAAGGAAACCAGCGAGAAATCGTTCTGCCCAAACTGACGGCTGATGGTTGAAGTTTCACTGAAATTGAGTTTGCATCCCAGGGTTTGGAATGCAATTTTTTTATTCCGGGTCATACATACAAAGTTATCTTATTTTGTTTTGAAATGCCAGCGAAAATGGCCGGAGTGCCCATCAAACAGTTAAAATGTTTTAAAAACTGCAAATATCCCGGGCATAATATCCATGGGTTGGCCGTAACCCTGCTAACTGCAGAAAGCTATTCAGGGTTTCACGGATATAAAAAGGTAAATTTTCCCTAATTTTGCACCTGCATTGTGAAACCTGCATGTATACTACACGTACATAAAGATAAGGGATTCATCCGGATGTGGGTCTGACTTCCGGAATCAAAAACACATGCACAACATCTCACCGGGGAGTTTCCGGAGCATAGCAACCGCCTCGTGAGAAGTCGCGAAAGCGATAAAACAATTCTGCCACCTTCTAAAAGTAAACCTTATGCACACTACCCTATACAGCCTTGCCATCGCCCTGTTATTGATGGTTTCCTGCCAGGGCAATACAGAGCCCGCCCGGCAAACCAAGTCCGAAAAAGAAGATAAAAAGGCTAATGAAGCCCAGATGACCCCTGACATGCACAATGCAAAGATAGCGCTGGATTACTATGGCTTTTACGAAGGCACCCTTCCCTGTGCCGACTGCCAGGGTATCAAAACAGAAATTTCCCTGCTCCCTGACCAGCAGTACGAAAAAACCTCCTTTTATATCGGGACGGACAACACCCGCCATTTTATGCGTGCGGGAAGATTCAAATGGAAAGAAGATGGAAATACCATCATCCTTAACTCATCAAACGGTCCCAACCTCTATTTTGTATCAGAAAATGCACTCTTTAAACTCGATAAAGACGGCAACCGCATTACCGGCGACCTGGCCGATAAGTATATTCTAAAAAAACGGCAATAAAATTCCATACTGCCAACCCGGCAATTACATCGTTTCACATGACAAACCTGGAAAATTACAGGGAGCAGATAACAAAGCTCCAACAAAAAATAACACACCTCACAAAAAAAGAAACCCATTTTTCCATTGCGCGCCTGCTGTCGTTTCTAGGCTTTGTAACTGCTATTATCTTCGGTATTGGCACAGGCCAGCCCTCCCTTATTTTGCTTACCCTGCTGCTGGCAGGAGCTTTTATTATTAGCTTGCGACTTCATCTGAACAACCGTGAAAAACTAAACACCACACAAACCCTGAAAGAAATCCTGGAAAACGAAATTGCCTGCCTGAAACTCCAATCCAACACCTACTACGACGGTGATTATTTCAAAGACCCGGATCATAACTTTTCCTACGATATGGATGTTTTCGGCCCCAACAGTTTGTTCCGGTACGTTAACCGCTGTGCAACGGCCACCGGCAACCACAAGTTGGCCCATTGGCTGTCGGACCATCCCAAGATCGGAACCATCCAAAAAAGGCAGCAGGCAGTCCAGGAGCTTGCCCAGCACCCGCAATGGTGTCAAAACCTGCGCACAATGCTTTACCCCAAACGCATCCGCCAGTTTCAGCAGGAGTTTCTGCCCGAAATTAAAAACACCATTGCATCCCCCAGGCTTTACTCCTGGCTGGTGGCAGCTTCCTATACCCTGCTGGCAATGACCCTCACGGGAATTATTTTCATGGGGCTAAACCCCGTGCTGCTCACCCTCCCCGTTTTTTTCAATATCATCCTGGGGGCACGCACATCACGGTTTATCAAAACCATCAAAGCCCAGCTGGAAGGACGTGAAAAAACCCTTAACGAATATTTAAAAATCCTCACATCCTTTGAAGGGGCGCAATGGGATGCCCCGCTGCTGAAGCAAATGCAAGCCAGGCTTTTGTATGAGCAAACAAACGCATCTGGTGCCGTGCAAAAACTCAAAAAACTTTCAGCCAAACTGGATTACTCATTAAATATGATGGTGGGAGCTGTGCTAAATTTTTTCTTTCTGTGGGATTTGGTCATGTGCATCAAAATATCAAAGTGGTTTCAAAAGTGGGCTCATAAAACATCAGACTGGTTTGCTGTTATCGGGGAGACCGAAGCTCTAATCAGCATGGCCAACTTGCAAAATAACCATCCTGGATGGAGTTACCCCACCGTGAAGGCAGGCCCTTTCAGTTTCCAGGCTCAAAACCTGGGACACCCCCTTATTGCAGAAAATGAGCGGGTGTGCAATGACTACCAGATGCAAAACCCACAGACCCTTTCCATCATAACCGGATCCAATATGGCGGGTAAAAGTACTTTTTTGCGTACCCTGGGGGTAAACATTATTCTGGCACATGCAGGGGCCGTTGTTTGCGCCCAAAACCTGAATATGAGCCACTTTCGCATCATGACCTACCTCACTATTACCGATTCACTCACCGAAAGCACATCCACTTTCTACCGTGAAATACAAAGACTGAAAAAAATCCTTAACAGCGCCCGTGAGGATAACAATATACTACTGCTGCTGGATGAACTTCTCCGTGGTACCAATTCAGCCGATAAAGCCCGTGGCAGTATGGCCATTGTCAGGGAGCTGGTAAGCCGCACCATCCCGGCACTTATAGCCACCCACAACCTGGAACTGGCAGAAATGAAGAAAGACCACCCCGGGGTCATAGAAAACTATTACTTCGACATCATCATTGACAGCCAAAATCAGATGCGTTTCGATTACAAACTCAAGCCCGGGGTATGCGATACTTTCAATGCCACCCTGCTGCTCAGGGAAATTGGCATCGAAGTAAAGTGATTTATCCTCAACAGACTATAACCACACCCAAAAGGTATACTACAAACAACCCCTGATGCTACTCGTGCACCAGGGGCTGCTGCCGGATGATGGTTAGACCGCAATCCGGCTCATCTGCCAAAACATATGGTGATAAATTATCCCTCGAAGTAAGAAGCGTAATCGTTAAGATCGTATTGTTTACTCAGGGCCAGGAACTCGTCAAGCAATGCCTGGTTAAAAGGTACGCCCTTGTCTTTTCTGTACATCCAGGTGTCATGTTCTTTTTCACCAGCGGTATATATCCGTTGTTCGCCTGGCATCTTTTGCGAAGCACGCAAATCTCTGAGGATATTGCCAGCGGTTTTCTTAAAATCATCAGGCTCGGTAAAAGCGTTGATATCCATTACGATGAAGAAGTGCCCCAGGGGGTAAGGTACTTTTTTACCATCTTTGTATCCCATCAACATCTTCATGTATGCTCCCTGCTGGAGTGCTGCAGATAAGATTTCCACAACGGTGGCATAACCATACCCTTTATATCCGGCCGTCTCCTCTCCAACACCACCTAATGGTGTAAAGGCAGCTTTGCCCTCTGTCAGATCCTGCAGAACCTCTTTGGAGTCAGTTTTGGATACACCATCCTTATCAATCACCCAGCCTTTGGGCAAATCCTTGCCCTGGCGGGCGTATACCTCAACCTTTCCACGCTGAGTAATGGATGTGGCACAATCCAGCAAAAAGGGAAAGTCCTCATCGGTGGGCAAACCAAAAGTCAGCGGGTTGGTGCCCAGCATGTTTTCCACCCCAAATGTGGGAGCAATAGATGGCCGGGCGTTGGTGCCGGTAATACCTATCATGTTTTCTTTTACGGCCATCAGGGGGTAATAACCGGCAAACCCATAGTGAGTGGAATTGCGAACAGCAACCATCCCCATACCGTATTTTTTTGCTTTGTCAATGGCCATCTGCATAGATTTGTAAGAAATAACATGCCCCATACCATTGTGCCCGTCAACCACAGCTGTGGTGGGTGTTTCTTTCACCACCTCCATCTGGGTAACCGGGTTAAGTATACCATCTTTTATCCTGTCCAGGTAAATGGGTTTCAACCGATTCACCCCATGCGAATCAAAGCCCAGCTTATCAGCCTTCACCAAAACATCTGCAATGATTTTCCCGTCTTCCTCCGGAATACCGGCCCTGGCCATCACTTCTACCATAAACTTCTCTATCACTTCGAAGGGGATAAATTTTTCTTTTTGTGCCATAATTGATTTATTTTTAGTTTTAGTTTCACTATTGTCCGGTAAATCAAAAATAACGACTCAGTTTTAATACGAGACTGGCTTCGCCGAG
>SLQX01000026.1 GCA_007131245.1 Bacteroidales bacterium | reverse complement strand
TGTATTAAATCAATAGTTAAATGGAACTTGCATAAACGACCTTATTAATTTCCTGTTGAGCGCTCGGTGCTCATGCAAGTTTCATCAGAAAACAATTTAAATCCTTTGCTATGCGTTTAGCTATTTATATATTTATTTTTATGTTTTCTGTACCCTTAGCATCGGTTAGAGCAGGAAGTGGCAGTGAATTGCTTAAACACTGGAGCGTTACCAACTCCAGCTCACTTCAAATACACGGTACCACCAATATAAACTCCTTTGTTTGCGAATCAGATTACTCCCATGGGCAAAATGATATGATAATGGAACGCTGGGATCCGAAAAACAATAATTGGGAGATATTTGGTGAAGTCTTGCTGGAAGTTGCAGCATTCGACTGCAAAAATCGTGTAATGAACAATGATTTTCAGCGTACTTTGCAAGCTGATGAATATCCTGAAATCAAGGTTGAGTTTTTAAACCTTAAGGAGGTTTCTGCGGATGAAAGTAAGCAGAAGGCAAAGGGCTGGGTGAAGATTTCCCTGGCCGGAAAATCTAAAAAATACCCCATAGAAAGTGAACTGATTCACTTTGATAATTATTACAGTGTTTTAAGAGGAGAGCAAGTGTTCCGTTTTTCTGATTTTGGACTCGAGGCCCCCAGTAAAGGGCTCGGCTTGGTTAGAGTAAGAGACGAGCTTTCAGTAAGTTTTGAGCTTATGCTACGTCAGATTGCGCTTTCCGGAAACTAATTCCATCAGCATTTATTTTATTAAGTTTTGGTCTGAAAGTCATCCAGCCAGAGGCGAGATATTCTGCATGGATGGCTTTATTACTCACTGTTGTTAGTTTTAATTGGTGTTTATAAACTCACTCCGTTCAGTTCATTTACTTTTGAGAGCGCAATACTCATGTAAGATTTTCTGGAGTTGTTGATTATTGATGCAAACCTTCTCATGCTCTTTCGTCTGGTCATGATGGTTGTTTTCACATTTGAGATTCGCAAAGTAGGGTTTTCATGCCCTGACATACTCTAACAAGCCCGGTTTGCATTAAAGTGTTATAAACTCTACCCCTTCCCCGAAGATTCCTTTTTGTTTTAATTCGTGCTTAGGCGGTTCGTTTTTATTCTAAAAAGTTTAATTTTGTTATAGTTCTTCAATGGATGTTCATCATGGTATTCGCCTGTGCTGCTGTTGATAAATAATCCTCTGCCCAAACCTGTTTTTTTATGTCAAATTCATGTCCGCTTTGTCTCCGTGCTCAACCTGAATTTTTTTATCAAAGCAGAAAACAAAAATATTATCATTGCCCCCATTGTAAAGGGATTTTCTTTGACCGGGAAATGTTGCCTGATCCAGAGAAAGAAAAAGGGCGGTATGAAAGTCATAACAATGATATTTATGATGAACGCTATCAGGCATTTGTGTCCCCTGTTGTTGAAAGCGTTTTACAAGACTTTACAGAAGGGGAAAAAGGATTGGATTTTGGCGCCGGTCCGGGTCCGGTAATTTCCAAATTGTTGCAGGACAAAAACTATGACATTGTACAATACGACCCTTATTTTTACAATGATTCAACGCTATTGGAGAAAAAGTACCACTACATTGTCTGTTGCGAGGTTATTGAACACTTCTATACTCCGCAAAAGGACTTTGAACTTCTCAAAAAGTTACTTTTACCTGGCGGAAAGCTTTACTGTATGACCCAGCTTTATGGTGAGGGTATCGATTTTGGTAGATGGCATTATAAAAATGATAATACACATGTATTTTTTTACCAAAAGGAAACCATGTTATATATCAAAAACCAGTTTGATTTTAATCATGTCAGGTTCAGTGGCAGATTGATTGTGTTTGGCCATTAGCCTTTATATAAACGTAAATTCGCAGGGCATTGATGCCTGCACAAAAAAACCGTTGAGTACAGACCCAACGGTTTTATTGGCGAATCATGCTTTTTATTTAGCACCAAGCCATTGGGGGAGGGTGTTTTCTTCAAAATCTTTTTGCTTCCTGCGTTGCTCTTCCATATCCAGTCCAATAAACTCCTGTGCTTTATCTTTGGTGCTTATATCAGGCATATCGATGGGGTAGTCCAGCCCGTATTTGTGAAAAATGGTCGTAAGAAGAATCCTGGCTTCCTGGCTTTTGTGGATGGAGGTTCCCAAAACCCTGAGGGCTTCATTGGGAGAATGTATTCCATAACCATTGGCTGCTGCAACCCAATCCCAGCGCCATTGAGCGTGGCGAATCAGGGTAAGTACCTCTTGCATCTCTTCCTCCTTTGCTCCTGCATCCCAGGCTTTTCCAGCTTCGATGTGGAGTTGTGCAAGATTTTTCTCAACAACACGGCGCAACTCCGAAATTTTGTCCTGCCGCTCATACACATCAGCGATGAGTGTAGCTTCACTTTCCCGGTGGCATACCTGGCATGTAGCTTCAATATTGTCCAGGGGGCTCATCAGGTGATGGTTGGTAAATTTTATACCTCCTTCGCGGTGATAGGGCAGGTGGCAGTCAGCGCAAGAAACTCCTCTTTTGGCATGTATGCCAGTTTTGTATAGCTCATAGTCGGGATGCTGCGCTTTAAGCATAGGGGCCTTGCTTATGGAGTGGACCCAGTCCACATGGCCCACTTCATCTTTATACTCTTCCATGTTTTCAGCTGAATAACCCTTGTCCCAGGGGAAAATCAGGTAGTTATCCTCTCCAAAATAGTATTCCACATGGCACTGTGCGCAAACCAATGAACGCATTTCCTGGTGTGTTGCATCTTCAATATTTATACCCTGGCGTTCAAATGCTTCGGCAAGCGCAGGGCGCGTAATACGAAGATTCATGGTTTCGGGATCATGGCAATCCTGGCATCCAATGGGGTTGGTTACTTCATGACCAAGGCTTTCCCATGAGCCGGCATAAAATTCACCCACACCCATTTCGTTCATCAGGCGGGGAACATCGGTGCTTTTGCATGTCCAGCAAGTTGCAGGCATTGGACCCGTTGTGCGCAAAGTGTTATGGATATCTTCTACGGAGTAGTAGTGCCCTCTTCCCTGATTATAATCTCGAGAAAACGGATAACCTGCCCACATTACGACCAACTCAGGGTATTGCTCCAGGTAATCAATCATGGCAGAACCGGCATATTTGCTCCTGAAATTGGTATCCAGTGTTTTTTTGTAGCTTTCATACTGTCTGGGAAAGTTTTCTCCCCAAACTGCATTATCGGGCTCCCATTCGGGGATAGGACTTACCATCTGGAAGTAAAGTTGTGCTTCGCTTCTACGCTCAACAATGGAAGAAGCTAGCAGCCCAATAAGAAAAACGATTATAACTGTGGCGAAAAACAGTACCCAACTAAGCCATGGTTTTTTTTCCGTTAGTTCTCTGATTGTTTTCATAATACTTGTTTTTTATTTTGATTGGCGTTTTTTGCAAATGGATTATTTGTTATCATCACCTTGCTCCAGAAAAATATTCAGCCATGAAGGCATTACCGAGGGGAGCCTCTCTACCAGCGCATGTGGAGCAGCTGATGCACTTTTTACTGTACCATGCGGGGTTTCGCGGTGGCAGTCCCAGCATAATTTTCCCTCACCTTTTGCGGCACTTCTACCTGTAACCTCCACAAGTTGCACCATATCTACCAGGTCAATATGGCAGCGAATGCAATTTTCCTGTACCACATTGATGCCTGCATCTTTAATCATGAGGGTTTGGGGTTCCCAACGCATGGTGAAAAAAGTTGCATGTCGAAGTCCGTCCGTTGCTTTAACATAATATTTCCTGAAAAAATTGTCTTGCGGAACATGACAATCGGCGCATGTTGCTACATGACCGTGACTGCCTTTGTCCCAGGATGCATAGTGAGGATACATTACATGACAATTGATACATGTTTTGGGGTCATCTGATAAATAGGACGCAGCCATAGATATGTGCAATACCAGGAAAAAAATGCCCGTGAAAATACCTGTAAGTATGATTACTGATAGCCTCCACCGGTGGGGCGGCTTTAAAAAGGAAAATATTTTTCTTATAAAATTCATGGAGCATATGTTTTATCGTCCGAAAATCTCTTTTTAAAAAGTTTAATACCATTAAACAGGAATATCAGTACCCAAATATATGTTAAACTGACAAATTAAGCAACCGGGACTGCAAAAAAAAGTTAATTGTTATTTAGACTAATTACAGACTGCTGGCTGGGAGAAAGATGTTGGTTGATAATGAAACGAATCATTCGTTTGGTGTGATAATTTTACAGTTTTATCAATTTAAATTTTTAATTTTGTTTTTATTTTATAATTCATAACAATTTGCCGATAAACAAATCAAAGGCTTGGTTTTACAATGGTCTTTTGAATGCAATTTTACAACATTACCTAATTCAATCCCCCTTGGGAATTTTGTGAGCAGGATATATGTGTGAACCTATAAAAGATTGATGGATTGGGTGTTTTGTTGAGA
>SLQX01000066.1 GCA_007131245.1 Bacteroidales bacterium | reverse complement strand
TTACCGTGGTCAATATGGGCAATAATGCAAAAGTTACGAATGTTTTTCATAGCTTGCAAAATTACAACTTAATTTGATATAAATTACGGAAAATCGACGCTTTAGGCGTTTAAAGTTTGTGGCCCGGAGGTGCTCTTGACCATTGATAAAAACTAACGGTAAAATGTACTTTCGTGAATTACCCCTGAGTGGATGGAAAGATTATGGGGTGAATTGCCAAACGACTACTTCGCATGTGTTGCATTAAGCAGCTTAGCATATAAAGGAGGGTTTGAGATATAAAATGAAATTGCCCTGATTGGAAAGGTATTAAAAGCATTCCTTTGTTGGTTACAGGAAAGCGATGAAACCTTATTTCTGTTTGTTAATTCCTGAAATAGCAGAGCAACCAGCAGCTACCCTTAAAAAATTTCAAACAGCTGGAAAGGATACAACAAAAGTTCTTTTTTTGTGTTGTGAGAAGTGAAAGTATATTTGAACTATAAAAAAGAATACAGACACTATGTTTACTATCACCGATAAAGCCGCAAGTGAACTCAAAAAGATACTAAAAGGCCCTGATATGCCTGAAAAATCAGCTATACGGGTTTTTACCCGCAGTGGAGGTTGTTGCTCTTCACATCAGCTGGGAATAGAAATTGCCGATATGGCCAAAACAGATTTACAGGGTATGGATGTCAATGGTTTGAAAGTATTGATGGATGAGCAGGCAAAGCCAGTAGCTGATAATGCTACTATTGATTTTTACGATCATGAGCAAAATCCGGGATTCAGGGTGCTTTGGCAAAAGCAGGAAGATGCCGGCGGCTGTGGTTGTGGTTAAAAGATGGCTGGGCAGTATTTTTGGAGAAATTAATTTTATTAATGCCTGTAAAAAGCATTGAATTATTGGGATAAAAAAAAATCCCGCCATGTATCAGCAGGGCGGGATTTTTTTAGTTTACCCATAGGATTTAGAATACATACCTGATACCAACCTGGGCTCTCCAGGTTTGGTCTATATTGATAACGGTTCTGTAGGTTTCGGTGGGAAGACCCGTTGTCCCGCTTACCGTATTAAGACGGTATTCAGGTTCGTTGTCAGCATTACGGCCGGTATAGTTGAGTAGTGCGCTTTGCCAAACACTTTCAGTTACTCCCCATTCACTATTTATAAGGTTACCTACATTAAGTATGTCAACGGTGATTTGGAGCTTATGCCTATCAGGCAGGCTTGTAAGCATGATATCCTGTGTTAGACGGAAGTCGAAACGATGAAGCCAGGGCAAAAGGGCTGCATTGCGCTCAGCTATTTCACCGCGGTTATTACTTAAGTAGTCATCCTGCTGAATGTATGCATCAAGGATATTCCACTGTTCTTGAGCAGTGAAAAGGATATCTCCCTCATCATTGGTGATGGGTAACAGGTTGATTTCATTCATGTCTCTGGGTATGTACATTAATCTTTGTGCCCGGTCGCCAAAATTTCCGGAATATACATAGCTGAATCTTCCAGCCTCACCACCGGTGTAATAAAGAGAAATGGTAGTGGTATTGTTTGGGCTGAGGGCTCTGGTGTTTAAAGAAACATAGCCCACAATTCGGTTTGGTTGGTCGAAACGGCTGTAACCCATTTCCGGGTCATTTCTGTTTTCTTTTACCACAGCAGGCCATAATGAAGCAGCTTGTGAGCCACCAATGAGACCATAGTCTCGGCTTACACCGCGGGTATAAGCAAGGCTTGCGTATATTCCGTGGTCAAACTCTTTTTGTAGCTGTGCTGTGAGCGACCAGTAATATCCTTTGTTGGTGTTGGTGAGCATCATTACTTCATTGAAATCAGGGTTTTCGGTGTAATCACTGTAATAAGGTCTCTGGTCTGCACCGGAGAAATTACCACTGGGTTCTGCAAGGTTGATGTTTTGAGCCAGCGGGCTGTTGAAATCTTGGGAAAAAATTCCTTCAACCGTTGCGATTATATCAAAAGGCAGCCGATAGTCTGCAGCGATATTTGTACGCCAAACCTGGGGGAACCTGAAGTCGGGGTCTGTGATATTAATATCTTCAGAAACCTGGGCTTCAAGGGCATCTCCACTGGGTTTGTAAAAGGTTGGATCCTTCTGGAATCCCTGCCATTCAGGTCTTCCGTTGGTTCCCCATTCGTTTTCAACCCATACATCGTTACCATCCTCATCCTCATCCAGGGTCCATCTGTCCCAGCCTGTCAATCCCCTGGTTACACCATTGGCAGAGACTTGGTTGGATATCCAAACGAAAGGAATACGCCCTGAGAAAAAGCCACTCCCACCGCGCAAACGCATTGAATTGTCTCCAAAAACGTCATAGTTAAAAGAAAGCCTGGGAGAAAAAAGTGGTTTAACCCCTGGCAAAACACTTACATCGGGTGCGATTTTATTATCAGGATTATTGGGATCGGTGAAGTGTTGGTTGGGGTCTTCGAAAATTTCGTCAAGCCTGGGATTATTAGGCAAGTCAATGGGGAAGAACGGCATATCAACCCGCAAACCTGCTGTTACAGTTAAATCCCGGTTCATGTCAAATTTATCTTGGATATAAACGCCAAATTGCCCGAAAGCTGTTTCATCCAAGGGAAGGTCTTCGGGGCCATCATAAGAGTAGCTCATTGCGAATCCGTCAGGGCGTGCATTGGGGTCCTGGTCAATAACAACGGCTTTAAAGTTGTCGTAGGAGTTAAACCTGTAAAAAGTATGTGCATTAGGGTTAAAGGCATTGTCAAAAGTCATATACTCAAAATTTAACCCGGCTGTAATGGTATGCCTTCCCAAAAAGGCAGAAAAATTGTTTGTTACATTCAGGATATCGTTGGCCAATAGGTTGCCAACGGTATATAGCTCATTGCCCAAGGCAAAATAATAAAGGGGTGTTCCCAGATCAGCAGGGTTTCCTTCGCTGTCAAGTTCTCCTGGCTTTGCTCCTTCCCATTCCAGAACCTCGATAAAAGGGAACGTTCCACCACCTGGAACGCTACGTATGGGGTCTTCGATGGCTGTATATCCAATATTGAGGTTGTTGGCAAAACGAGTACCAAAGATAGAGCTCAATTCAAATACAAGTGAGTTGACATTGTTGTCTACTGAGTAATTGGCATTTCTGAAAGTGAGCGCTTCTACACCAAATCTGTTGGTGTTTCTGTATCGGGATACATTTCTTACACTGTTTCCATTAATATTTACATCCCGGAAAGCCTCATAACGATTGTAGCGAAGTGAAGCTCTGTGGTCAGAACTGATATTGTAGTCGAGCCTGAAGTTTAGCCTGAGTGCCTCATTGGCAAATGGGTAGTTTTCGTAGGGGCCAGTATCGTATCCATAAATGTCATCCATTTGGTCACGAACAAATTCCATGGTTTCGGCAGGAACCCTTGAAACAACTTGTCCGTCAGGTGGTAATCCCGGACGTGACGCCAGACGGTTATCACCGGGGTTGGATGCATCTTCCTGCTCCACACTTACAAAAAAGAATAAACGGTCTTTTAGGACAGGTCCTCCAATGCTTGCACCACGGATGGAGGTAAAAGCTTCCTCCACATTAAATCTCTCGTCACCAATGTTCACACCAATCATTTGTTCATTTCGGTAGTAGGCGTATAGAGAGCCTCTAAAATCATTGGTTCCGCTTTTGGTAATGGCGTTTACATTTGCTCCGGTAAAGCCTCCCTGGCGTACATCAAAAGGAGCTATGTTGATCTGAATCTCTTCAATTGCATCCATGCTGATGGGGTTGGATGCAGCAAACTGACCTGATCCGAGTCCAAAGTTGTTGTTATAAATGTTACCATCAACTGTGTAGTTGTTGAAACGATTATCTCTTCCGGCAAAGCTCGAGCCATTACTCAAGGGACTTAGCTTGGTGTAGTCCTCAATGGTTCGGGATATTGTAGGCATCTGCTCCATGGTTTCCGAATTAACATTGGTTGCCGCACCCGTGCGGTCGGCGTTCATAACCGGGTCCATTCGGCCCATAACTATTACCTCATCCAATGTTGTACCGGTTTCCAGCAAAATAAACAACAGGTTTCTACTTTCACCCAGAGCAAGACGTAGGTCGTAAACCTCATCTGTTTCATATCCGACATAACTTACTGTCACAGTATAGGGTCCCCCGGTTCTTATGTTTGGCAGGTTGAAGCGCCCGTCTGAGCGGGTTGTAGTGCCGTAAGTGGTTCCTGATGGATTATGTACTGCTACCACGTTGGCATCTGGCAGAGGTTCATTTTCCAAAGTCATTACCATTCCTTCAATAGCTGAAGTGGTAACTCCCTGAGTAAATACTTTTTGATTCATACCAATTATCAAAAGTAATCCCAGTGCAATAAAAACTAATCTTACTCTTTTCATTTTTTAATGGTTTTGTGATTGAATTTGTTTGGGTTTCTTAAAAAAATTTAACAATAAAAGTGAATCGTTTTGGTTGTTTAAATAGAAGCTTTTATGATGT
>SLQX01000038.1 GCA_007131245.1 Bacteroidales bacterium | reverse complement strand
CTGGGTACCCGCTTTACAACGCGATACCGTCGTGATATCCAGGATGTTTCCCTGGAGCTGACCACAGGGGGAGAGTTTTTTTATGAAGATTACCGGTACAGCAATTTCGAAAATATAGATGGTGAAGGTGTTCAGGGGAGTAGAATAAGTGACAACAGGGAGTACGTGGGGCGAGGCAATTTTTTTGTACAGTCTGATGCTGATATTGGCTCCCTGCAATTGTCGGGTGGTGTCAATTTTAATTTTACGCAAATTGATTACAGAGACATGTTTCATGATGCGCCCATGAACCGTTCCGGGATATATGATTATGGGGTAATTGTTTCACCGCGTATCAGTGCTAACTATCGTTATCACACCTCTAATGCAGTATTTGTTACCCTTAGTCATGGTTTTGCACCTCCATCACTTGCCGAAACCCTTACTCCTGATGGTTTCATTAACCCGCAAATTCGTCCTGAAAAAAGCTGGAACCTGGAGATGGGAGTAAGGGGTGATGTTTTGGATAGGATGTTTTATTATGATGTAAGTATTTATCAAATGCGGGTGCAGGATCTTTTGGTAGCAGAAAGGGTGGCTGAGGATGCCTGGGTGGGGAAAAATGCAGGAGAGTCTCGTCATACCGGATTGGAGGCCGAATTCCATTGGGTTGCTTTGAGAAATCCCCAGGCAACAGGTTTGCAAATGCGTGAGTTGTCTTTGCGTGGAAGCTACACTTATAATTATTTTGTATTTACTGATTTTGTGGACTTTGACAATGATTATTCAGGTAACAGAATACCTGGTGTACCTGACCAGGTGTTTTATGTAAATAGCTATATTGAAAGCGGCGGTGGATTGTATGCTAAACCTGCACTTCGCAGAGTAGGGGTTATGTACATGAATGATGCTAACACCCGGGAGACCGCTCCCTATATGTTGGTTGATCTTGTGTTGGGGTATAAGAGGGTTCTTTCTGATCGCTGGGATCTGGATATGTTTTTCCGGGTAGATAATGTTTTGAGTGAGAAATATGCATCTATGATCCTGGTAAATGCTCCATCTTTTGGCAACGCACCTCCACGGTATTATTATCCCGGTTTACCCAGGAATTATGCACTTGGGTTGAAACTATCCATCAGGTGATTCAGCTGGTGCTGCATAAAAAAGCCGGGATGAACACCTCTAAACCAAACAAAACCATGGGGATGATTACAGGAGACGTTGGGTTAGGTGTGTTCAGCCCGGAATTTGTTGGTTATATTAACAAAATTGCTGGATGATCAGTAAATTTCGCTCAAAACCGTATAACTTTCAAGGTTTTCATTTTCATCGTAAAGCTCGCTGCGTACCATCCCTACTCCCGGGGCATAATACTCCACACCCAGAGATGTTGATTTGCGGGAGAAACCCATGGCCTGGGTGTCAATAAAATTTTCATAAGTAATCTTATAACACTCAAAGGTACCTGCAGGTGTTGTGATTTCTTCCATTGCTTGCACTTTCCTGTTGCGGGTCGTAAAGTCCATTTCTGTCATGGTCATTCCACCGGCACTTACTTTTATTTCCATAATCCCATCTGGTAGCTGGTCTCCTACACTTACATTATTGGGGATGGTAAGGTCTGTGGTAGTAAAGCTTACTTCCATTCCTTCAAAACCTTCCATCAAATCAGGATCAAGCATTGATTGGATATCCAGCACCATTTCATTTCCTTTACACCTTATACTGTACTCACCCTCATGCTGAAGCCGATCCCTCCGGTTGTAATACCTGGTTTCAATGATTGCCTCTGTGTGGTCGTCATGGAGAATTACGCTTTTGATAATCATCTCCTGGGAGCCATCTTCCCGGTCACGATGGTTAAAGTTTTGATACTTAAAGCCTTTTCCCTCCTCCAGGGGGATGTAGAAATCGCAGTCCTGGGCAAGTAAGGCAACTGAAAATAAGGTCAGCACCGCAAATACTAGATTTTTTCTCATGTCTTGTGGTTTTAGATTTGTAAATTTGTGATGAAAATACAATAAGTTCTCTGAAAAATCAAATAATTTCAATCAGAAAGTATTTCATGCAGACCAATTAAATTTTCTTATGATAGCACAAAAAGAAATACAGCTGCCTCCCTTTGGCAGGGGATATCATTTAATAACCAGGCACGTTGCTGATGCGCTGTCCGACTTGCCAGATACCGGGCTATTGAATGTGTTTGTCCACCATACTTCTGCCGGACTGATGATCAATGAAAATGCTGACCCTTCGGTACGTGTAGACCTGGAAAGCATTTTTAATCATATCGTACCCGAAAACCTCCCTTTTCTTGAACATACCATGGAGGGGCCCGATGATATGCCAGCGCATATAAAATCAGCTCTTACCGGTGTTTCATTGACTATTCCCATCTCCCGGGGAAAGCTTAAACTGGGTACTTGGCAGGGGATCTTTCTCTGTGAATTTCGAAACCGTGGAGGTGGGCGCAAACTTACACTTACTATATACTCCTGAGGAGCAAATTTTTGTATTTCTTAGAGTTTTTTTGAATAAGTTATACAATTGCTTAAATTTGCTGTTCATCAAAAATTTAACCCATGGAAGACAATATCATAGAAGTACTGATTAATCGAGCAAAAAAATTCAAAACAAAAGAAGTCTTCCGTCACCATGGCAAAACTTCCGGTTATGAATCATTGAACTGGTTGCAGCTCAAATCCCGGGTGGACAATGTGCTCTCCTCCCTTCATGCGATGAATTATACCGGAGGGGAAAAGATTGGAATATACAGCAGTAATAAACCGCAATGGATGATAGCCGATCTGGGTATTATGGCATCTGGTGGAGTGGTTGTTCCTTTTTATGCCACGGCCTCTCGGGAGCAATTGCAATATATTGTCAACGAAACAGGTATGCGTCTGCTTTTTGTGGGAAACCAGCTGCAACTGGATTTGGCTCTCACGCTGTTTCAGGAACCTACAACACTTGAAAAAATTGTGGTTTTTGATGATTTTAGCACCGATCATGACAGGGTCATAAGCTTTGATCAGTTTTTGAATATAGCACCCTCCCAGGGCGTTGATTTAACCATGGATGAAATGGCCGTGGACTTTGCTCCCCAACGACTGGCTACTATCATTTATACTTCGGGTACTACCGGTGAGCCCAAAGGAGTAATGCTCACCCACGATAATTTTATGTATTGTTTTGATATACATGACCAAAGGCTGGATGTGAATAAAGATGACGTTTCACTATGTTTTTTGCCACTCAGCCATGTTTTTGAACGACTGTGGAGTCATTATCTGCTTCATAAGGGAGCTTTAAATGTTTTCCTGGAAAACCCCAAAGAGGTGATTGATGCGCTTCCGGTTGTTAAGCCCACTCTCATGTGCACCGTACCAAGGTTTTTTGATAAAACTTACCAGGGTATTCAGGCAGAAATCAGTAAATGGTCAACCCCGAAAAGGCGAATATTTGACTGGTCCGTTGCGGTGGGGCATAAAGCTTTGGAGTACAAGTGCCGATCGAAAAAAGTTCCATGGTCCCTAAAATGGAAAACCCTTATTGCCGACAAGCTCGTATTTTCCAAATTAAGAAGCATCTTTGGTGGCAGGGTAAAAACCTTACCTTGTTCAGGAGCAGCCATCAGTACTACCACATTAAAATTTTTTCATGCCATTGGTATTTTTGTTAATTATGGATATGGTGCCACTGAAACCACAGCCACAGTATCATGTTTCAGAGATGATATGTATTTTTTTGGAACCTGTGGCACCGTTATGCCCGGGGTAGATGTGAAAATTGCTGAAAACGGTGAAATTTTGGTGAAAGGGAGAACTGTTTTTGCAGGTTATTATAAAAAAGAACTTCAAACTGCTGAGGTTATGAAGGATGGTTGGTTTTATACAGGTGATGAGGGATATATGGATGATCAGCGCAATCTTATTATGATTGATCGAATCAAAGACCTGATGAAAACCTCGGTAGGGAAATATGTATCACCTCAAAAGCTGGAGTTGCTTCTTTCGCAGGATGAGTTGGTGGAACAGCTTATTGTTGTGGGCGATAACAGGCAATACGTGAGCGCACTTATTGTACCCTCCATGGATAAATTAGCAGAAGTGGCACGACAAAGCAAAATTGAATTTGATACTACAAAAGAGCTTATCGCCAAAAAATCCATACAGGACCTTTTTGAAAAGCGTTTTGCAAACCTTCAAGAGAGCCTTACTGACTATGAAAAAGTGGTCAAATTTACCCTGCTGGATGAACCATTTACTATTGAAGGTGGCACCATGACCAATACACTAAAACTGCGCAGAAGTTCCATTGAGCGCACTTACAAAAAGCTAATCAGTGATATGTATGATTAGCTTTACCTGCCTTTTCTTTGATGCTTCCACCTTTTATGCGACCACAGCCAGCTTGCTGGTTCTTCTTTGATTACACTTTCCAGCATGCCAGCATACTTGCGGGTGATTTGTCCCTCTTTCGTTTGTTGAGGGTTCTCTG
>SLQX01000105.1 GCA_007131245.1 Bacteroidales bacterium | reverse complement strand
TGAAACAGGTAAACGCTATCTCGTCTGCTACACTGTCAATAAAGGGCTGTGCAATGTTTTGGTAGAAGAAGTCGGTTTTGCTATCGGCCAGGCGCCCGGCTGTAAAATCTTCGAATTGTTTTACGAAGGCTTTGTTTTGGGCAAACAGCCGGTCAAATACGCTCACATCAAAGATGAACCATTCGTAAATATTAGTAATGACCAGGTGTTTGATTTCAAGGTTTTTCTGGGCAATGCGCTCCCGCATATAGTACAACACCAGTTCGTGAAAAGCTTTGGTGTTGAGTTTCTGCGGTGTGGGCATTTCACTTTTGTTGGTGGGTTTTTTGGCCTCCAGGATTACGCCAACCGGAGTAGTGGCTTTGTTGCCGTTATGAATCACCAGGTCATTACGTCCTTTGGTGTTGATAAAATGGTTGGGTTCGTAATAGGTTTTTCTCAGGAAGTCGCGCACCAGGTTTTTATGAAACTCTTCGCTTTCCGTGTCGTTGGTGCGTTCCAGCAGCAGGAGCAGATTTGTTTTAAAAAGCTCAATTTCAGTGCGGTTGGGCTTTGCCTTGAGGTATGCTTTGTTGAGTGCTTTGCGGGGTACGGTAAAAGGTTTTTTCATGGTAATCATTTTCCGTAGCTAAAATAGGCTTTTATCTACATAATTGCCATGAAAAACGAAAAATAATTCAAAACATCCGGATGATCCTGAGCTGCTCTGGTTGATGAAACAGCATGAGTTTCAGCAAAGACCAGCCAACCCCCGGCATTACGAAATGGAAGATTACATGAAACCTTTCATCCCCCGGGAGGATTACAATTTTCTGTGTGAATTTGGAACCATTACACTGAAGAATGGGCAGTATGATACTTCTGCTTTCATACCCTGTGTTGTGATATATAAAAAACCCCAACCATCAGGTCAGGGTCTTTCGTGGAGCTGGAGGGACTTGAACCCTCGTCCAAACAAGCAGCAAGAATGCTTTCTACATGCTTAGCCTTTAATTGGAATTTCGGTTTTGGACCGGGAAAAGGCGGCCCTATCCGCAACCTGAGCTTCTTGGGTTTTCGAACAGGTACCGAAGCTTTACCTGCCTTATTCCGTATTTTATCGATGCTTCCGAAGGGACGCTAACGGACGTCGCTTCCCAGGAAACAGCAGGCGCCTAATAGCTTCTACTAGGCTGCCATTGCGTAATTGTGTTCGTTGCCGTTTATAAGGCGTGAGAATTAGGATTTACGAGCCATATTCACAACGCTCGGCATGCTTACAATCCCACTCAACTTGCTGTCTAATCCAAATCAGCCCCTTGGGTAAGATTGTTTTCAATGGGCAAAGATACAAAAAATATGCCGTTTGGCGAAACGGATCTATTGTCAGATTCTGTCAAAGGTCTTCGGCTTCTGGATTTTGTTTGAAGCACCTTATCCCCCAAATCACTATCTCCGTTTCATTAAGAGGAAAACGCAATATCCTTTCATCCACCACCGTTACCTGGGTTGGAGGTTCATAGCCCGGACTTACCAGCGCATAGAGGTCGGGTTTGTTTTTGCGGCGAAACCTGAGGAAGTAGTGGCTGTCGTCGTTGTACCAGCGCCCCCTGAATTCCAGGATTTCTTTTTCCTGTGATTCCTCTTGTTGGTCTTGCAGGCTATTTTCGTCTATCTCAGGCAAAATGGCCATGTAATAATCAAAACGGGAGTTCTCTTTCAGTTCGAGCCTGATGGATGCCAGGTCGTTGGGATAGCTTTTAAACACGGCGGCATGTCTGGGGTCTCCCGATGGTCTGAAAAGGGAGCATGAGCTCAAAAAGAGGAGCAGTCCTATAACAACAATCGGTGTTTTTTTCTGGCACATGTCAAGGTTTTTTATTTCCTTTGCTGGGTTTATACAAAAATACGAAAACCCTGGATATATTGCCAGGAATTACATCATAAAAGTATTGTAATCGCTGATGAGGTTGTTGGTTGGATGAGGAGTAAGGAAAAAGCGGGTTAACCTGTCTGGCCATAGACCATTGTGCCGGTGGCAGTAAATTTATAAAACTTATGAATATAGAAGAGTTCCGGGATTTATGTTTGAGTTTCGGTGGCGTTACCGAAGAATTTCCCTTTGATGAAAAAACCCTTGTGTTCAAAGTAATGGGGAAGATGTTTGCCCTGACTGATGTGGATGCCTTTGAGAGCATCAATCTGAAGTGTGATCCGGAAAAGGCAGTCAGGTTACGGGAAGAGTATTCCGGTGTGATGCCGGGATACCATATGCACAAAAAACACTGGAATACCATCCAAATGGATGGATCAATCCCGGATCCATTGGTAATAAAATGGACCCGGGATTCTTATGAATTGGTAGTTGCCGGATTGCCTCAAAAAGCCAAAAGGCAGTTGGGCGTATTATAGTTTTATATTTTAAAGAAGGCAATCATTTCTTTGAGTTGGTTGGCCTGGGCCGAGAGTTCTTCAGAGCTGGATGCCAACTCTTCGCTGGCTGATGCATTTTGTTGCGTTATTTGATTAAGCTGTGCCAGGGCATTGTTTACCTGGTCGGCCCCGTGACTTTGTTCGGTACTGGCCGCTGCAATTTCTTTGATCATGGTAGCGGTTTTTTCAATTTCCGGTACAATATCCTGCAGGAGGTCTCCTGCTTTTTCTGAGATGTCAAGTCCATTGGCCGAGAGTTTGTTGATCTCTTCTGCAGCCACATTGCTTCGTTCTGCCAGCTTTCTTACTTCTGCGGCCACCACGGCAAACCCTTTACCATGCTCGCCGGCCCGGGCTGCTTCTACAGCTGCGTTGAGTGCCAGCAGGTTGGTTTGCGAGGCTATTTCGGTGATGATGGAAATTTTTTCGGCAATTTCGCGCATGCTTTTGGCCGCTTGAAGGGTAGATTTATTCCCTTTACGAACTTCCTCCACAGATGAAGTAGCAATCTTTTCTGTTCCCTGGGCGTTGTCGGTATTTTGAGAAATATTGGATGCCATTTCTTCCATGGAAGAGGATACCTCCTCTACCGAAGATGCCTGGTCGTTGGCTCCCTGCGATATTTGTTGTGCCGTTGAGCTCATCTGGTTGCTGGCTGAAGAGAGGTAGCCCGAAATATCAATAACCTGTTGTACGATATTGCGCAGCGACTCTACCATTTTTTTCTGGGCGCGGGCCAGCCGACCCATTTCATCATTGCTGTCCAGGTCTATTTTCACATTCAGGTCTCCCCTTGCTACGCGCTCTGAGGCGTCTACAAGTACATTGATGGGTTTGAGTACGGTGCGGTTGATGACAAATGTGAGGATAACCGTGATAAGCAGGATAATGACCAAAAAAGTTATACCCACAGATAGGATGATATTGCGGTTCAGAGAATTGATAACCTGCATATTGGTGCCGCAGAAAAGCATACCGATGACCTCGTTGTTGAGATCCATCAGTGGCATATAGGCTGCTATATAGGGTTCACCGCCAATCCTGGAATCCCCGTAGTAGGTTTGCCTGTCCAGGAGTACGTGGTTTTCAATTTCAGGGATTCCCAGCTCAGTTCCTACAATCCTTTGCCCCCTTTCATCCCTGATGGTTGTTTGGTAGCGTTCATTGCCAACAAATATGGTAACCTCCGATTCTATGGCATCTTTGATGTCATCCACAAAGCGGGTGTCATCAAAAACAAAGCCTGTTGAAATGGCCCCGATGATATTACCGTCCCGGTCTCTCAGAGGTGTCCCCGCCCTTATGGACAGTTTAACTACGGCCCCTTCTTCTATACCTGCTGTGCGACGCCCCTGCAGAGCATTCTGAACGTTTTGTTGGTTTCCAATATTGTCGCCATACCTGTCGGGGGCATGGGCTCTTATTAGTACATTGGCATCCTTGTCGGTGATTACAAAGTAATGCAGTCCAAAGGCATTCATGGCAGTTTGGCCCAGGTCAAGGGCTGCCCTCCGGTCGTTGTTTTCCAGGGCTTCTGCCAGCCTGGCGGAGTTTTCAAACCACTGGCCTGCATCCAGGGCTGCGTTTTCCATTCGGTGCATTTCGTCCTGCACAAACTGCGCCTGGGTACGAATAAGCCCATCAAAGTAGTTGTTGAGTTGGGTGCTGACTGTTTGGTAAATAAGAAATGTGATTAGCAGGAATAGGATCAGGTTCATCACATTCTGGCTGAAGAATACCTTGAAACGGATGCTTTTCGATTTTAAACCCTCTAAAATTGTATTTTTTTTCATAAAAACCTTTTGTTAATATTTGTGTTCAAATATCCTGCAAAGCATGTTTTTATACAACCGTAAAATGCTGTTTTGCTATCCGGGAATTACGGAAATTTGTCGCCATTGATATGGGTATTTTGATAGTGTTAAGGGGGGCGCTGTTCAAAAGAAAAGCCCGACAAACAAGTTTTGCCGGGCTTTTTACAGTTTATCGATTTACGGGTTTACCCATAATGGTGAGACACTTTTTTAAACCTGGTGTCAATAGCTACCTTTGTGTATCAACCACTATGAGTGTTATAAATCAGATAAACAGGTTTACCCCTGAATCTTCTGCTTTTTCGAGGTAGGTGGCTACACCACCCAATTCAACGCCATCTATTAGCTCATCTGCACTGATCCCCATCACATCCATTGACATATTGCAGGCGATAAACTCTACACCGCTTTCATGTGCCTGACTGATGAGAGATTCCAGCGAGTCGATGTTCTTTTTCTTCATAATGCCCCGCATCATGCTGCTACCCATGCCCATCATATTAAGCTTAGATAGCTTCAGACCTTTACTGCTTTTGGGTAACATCATTCCAAACATCCGTGAAACAAAATCTTTTTTGGTAGATGGCTTGTTTTGTTTCTTCAGGATGTTCAACCCCCAGAAAGTAAAAAACATACTTACTTTGTGGCCGGTTGATGCAGCACCGTTGGCAATAACAAATGATGCAAGAGCTTTGTCCAGATCATCGCTGAATACGATGAGGGTTTTGTTGTTGCGTGCCTTGGGGGGTGCTGATTTTTGTTGTCCGGCACTTCCTTTTTGGATGCGGGCTGTAATGACCCCTGCCTCCTGTGTAATGTCCATTACTTTGTTGCCGGTCATGTTGGCCCAGGCCTTTGCATCTGCGGTGAATCCAGGATCTGTGGCCTTGATTTCGATGATTGTCCCAGGGCTGGCATTGGCCGCAGAGTCTTTGAGTTTGAGGATGGGACCCGGGCATTGCAGGCCACTGGCATCCACCTCCATTTTTTCAAATTGATCCGCAACAGGATGCATTTCAGGGGCTTTGGCCTGGTAAATATGATCGTCGATACCTACAACGTCTTTTTCATAGATATCTTCATTGCTTTGTTTTTGGATGGCAAACTCCCAAGTTTTTATGCCACCGCTCAGATTCTCCACGGTGCTGTATTCATGTTGATTCAGGATTCTGCATGCCACATAGCCTCTCAGTCCCACACCACAGAATACGATGATGCGTTTGTCTTTTGGGATCTCGGCCATCCGTTCCCTGAGTTCATCCAGGGGGATGTTTACCGCATTATGAATGGTTCCAAGGGAAAATTCATCAGGGGTGCGTACATCCAGCAGCAGGGTCTCCCGGGTGTTGACTTTTTCAATATCACGCCAGGAGCAGGCTTTTACTTTCCCCTGCAGGATGTTCTCGGCTGTAAACCCAGCAATGTTTACCGGGTCTTTGGCCGAGGAGTAGGGGGGAGCGTAGGCGTGCTCTATTTCTGTTAAATCATAGATTGTTCCTTTGTTTTTAATAACGGTGGCCAGCAGGTCGATGCGCTTATCCACTCCATTATAACCCACAATTTGTGCACCATAAAGTTTGCCCGATTCGGGGTGAAAGACAATTTTGATACTCATGGGGATGGCACCCGGGTAGTATCCGGCGTGTGAGCCCGAGTGAATAATTGAAGAAGTGTATGGGATGTTGGCTTTGCGCAAAGTACGGCCAGATACCCCGGTGGATGCCACTGTAAGGTCGAACACCTTGGCAATGGCCGTGTTGATAGAACCCGGGTACTTCCTCTGATTTTGATGCACAATGTTGTCAGCACAAATGCGGCCTTGCTTGTTGGCAGGTCCGGCCAGGTAAGTAATTTGCGGGATGTCGGTAATAGGGTTGGGGTATTCAATGGCATCACCCACGGCAAAGATGTCGGGGTGGGAGGTCTGAAGGTGCTCATTTACTTTGATTCCCCCGGTTTGGCCAATCTCAAGACCTGCATCGCGGGCCAGGTGACTGTCGGCACGCACCCCGATGGATAAAATCACCAGGTCGCTTTGCAGCTCCCGTCCACTTTTCAGGGTAACTGCTATCCCCCCGTTTTCCTGGCGGAAGGATGTTACACCGGCTTTCAGGAAAAACTCCACGTTTTTGGTTTTCAAATGCTGGTGAACCAGTGATGCCATGCTGTAGTCCAGGGGTGTCATCACTTGTTCGGCCATTTCTACAATGGATACAAAGATTCCCAGCTGATGAAGGTTTTCGGCCATTTCCAGTCCAATGAATCCTGCACCTACCACAATGGCCCTTTTAATGTTGTGCTCTTCAATGTAATTTTTAATGCGATCCGTATCCTGTACATTGCGCAGGGTAAAAATCCCACGGGTATCAATACCCGGAAGGTTAGGTCTTACAGGTTCGGCACCCGGTGATAAGACCAGCTTATCGTAGTTTTGCTCATAAACCTCTCCGCTTGACAGATTCTTGATGCTTACCGTTTTTTGCGCGGGTTGGATAGAGACCACTTCTTGTAATACCCTCACATCCACGTTGAATCTTTGGGAGAAAGCCTGGGGTGTTTGCACAAAAAGGCTTTCGCGTTCGGCTATGGTGCCTCCGATGTAATAGGGTAGTCCACAATTGGCATAGCTGATGTGTTCGCCGCGCTCAACCATTATAATTTCGGCTTTTTCATCATTTCGCCTGAGTCGTGCTGCTGTGGTGGCGCCTCCGGCCACTCCACCTACAATTAGAATTTTCATTTTGTTTTTTTATTAGGGTGTTTTGAATTAATACTTAAACAATTATTGGTTGTGATTCTGTCTGCTGTCGGATGTTACTTTTTTTGGTGTGATTGGGCAATAAAGCCTGTATCACGGCTTGCGTGGTGTTTTATCTTGGCGTTGTTACGGATATTACAATTCCAGAAAGTTGATTCCCTCCGGGGTAATTTCTTTCAGTTTGTTTTCGCCATCTTGTGTTAAGGCGAAAATCATTTTGCGCTTGTCTTCAGGTGCTATGGTTCTTATAATAAGCGATTTGTTTTCGAGCCTACTCAGCATCCTGGAGGCCTGCGTGGCGGTAAGGCCTGTTTCGCCTGCCACATCGCCCTGGCATTTACATCGCTGAGAAAGACAGCATAAGATGATGGCTTCATCAAGGCAGATGTTATGCTTTTTTTTAAGCGATGTATCAAGTTGCTGTAGTTTTCTCCAGCTTGTTTTTATCTGGCAGAAAGGGGCCTGAAATTGTTTCATAAAGCAAGAAATAAAGTTTTCAATATGAAAATATTTCAAAATGCAAATATACCAAAATAAGCTACGTTGGTAATGCGTTGTGAAAAGTTTAACATTTAAAGGAGTGTTTAATGTCATGTTGTGTTGTGGTTTTAATAATAGAAAATCATTGCTGTCCGGTAAAAAATGGATGAATTGTCCTGAAATGTTTTTTGATTGTGCCATCCCTACGGGATTTAATATAGCGGGGTTGCTTTTTGACTATAAATATTTCACTCCTGACGGAGTTATAGCAAAATGGGAACAATTGGGCCATCCTCTAAGAAATTGATGTTTCTATTAAGAATTTTAAGCCCCAAAATGAGTTCCGTAGGAAGGAGACTGGTTTAACCGGACAACAGTGATAGAAAATAAAAAAGATATAGTAAGATTATGGGATGGGCTTTGTTTTTCTTTTTCCGGATGAAGCTGTTTCGCTGTTATTGCAAAATGGTTTGTTAGCTTATCAACAATGGATGCTTTTGGGTCATAACTCCCGGCCGAAAAGCAGGTTTGTTAAATGACTGCCCCTTGTTTTGTTTCGGGCATGTTGTTTCGGGGAATACTAAAAAACCGGGAAGTCAGAAATAAATATAGAATATGTTTATTTTTGTACTTTGTGTTAAGCGTCGTAAAATAAAGTATAATGCCATGATAAGTTTTTACATAATACCCTTGTTGGTCGCTATGTTTTTGGCTGTCAATATGGGTGCCAGTGGAACAGCTCCCAGTTTTTCGGCTTCCTATGGAGCCAATATCATACGCAAAGAAATGATACCTGGTTTGTTTGGAGTCTTTGTGTTTGCAGGAGCTGTGTTGGCCGGAGGAAAAGTAATCCGCACGGTAGGTGGGGATATATTGCCCGGAAATATAGTAGACACCACTTTGGCTGTGATAGTTCTTGGGTCGGTGGCACTGGCATTGTTGTTTGCCAATCTTCTTAAGGTTCCCCAGTCTACCAGCCAGGCTACCATTTTTTCCCTTGCAGGGCCCGCTTTGTATCTGGATGTGCTCCAAACCGACCGCCTTTTCCTGGAAATCATTCCCACATGGTTTGTTACACCTGTTTTGGCCTTTGGTGTTTCCTATCTTTTTGGTAAATATGTTTATTTGCCAATACGTGGACATCTGAAAGCTTTGCTTGGTTTCCTCAGATCGGGTCCCTACCTGAATTATTTTGTAATTGCCACCTCATGTTATGTGGCTTTTGCTATTGGTGCCAATAATATTGCCAACGCAGCCGCCCCTGTTATTTCCATGGCTAAGAATATGCTTGATGTGTTACCGGGAAGTGACAATTATACCCTTTTGGTTTTAATTGTTGTATTTATGATTGCCCCGTTTTTTGGCATCGGGAGTTCGCTGATGGGTGGAAGAGTGCTGGATACAACTGGTAAAAGTATTGTGAGGTTTGGAGCATTGGGAGCTAGTTATATTTCGGTAATTACAGCAAGTATTTTGTTGGCAGCTTCCTTGTGGCGAGGTATCCCCACATCTTTGGTGCAAATGAATACTGCGGCAATCATTGGGCTGGGCATGGTAAAGCATGGGTATAAATCAACCCTAAAGAATGCACCACTAAGCAGGATTTTTATCATTTGGATTGTTGCTCCCCTCATTGCGTTCCTGCTTTCTCTGTTACTTGTATGGTTGGCCGACAGGGTTGGATATTTGTGATATTTAATCAGGAGTTACCCGGGGAGGGGCAGTGAGAATGTGTTCTAAGGCGAAAACGATAGCCATTCCCCGGAAAAATTAAAGGAGGCCCCCGCCGGGAGCCTCCTTTATAAGTTTGCTAAAAACATTGTTGCTTCTTGTTAGTTCAGGTGTTGTTGAACCACTTCAACAACCTCAGGCAGATCCATGCCCAAATCCTTGAGATGTTCAAGGGTTGGAATTCCGTCGGGCGTCCATCCGCGACGCTTGTAAACAGCATCAATCAGTTGTTCATAACGTCCCTCACGGTATTCTCTCAAGGCCGCCATTTTTTCTTCGGTGCTCTTTCCTTGCGGATCAAAACCGGCATCTTCTTTGAGCTGCTTGTCATAGCGATCCGCCCTTGATTCATACTCCTCTTTGGTTACTGGTCCACATGCGCGATAGGGCTGTGCATCGTGAATCCTTTTTCCATAGCCCCTTCGCAGGTTAAATACGCGCTGGTAGTTATATACCCGCTCACTCTGGCGAATAAGCTCTTCTTTGTCAAAGGGTTTGCCGGTAACAGCTTCAAAGATGGCTACATAGTTGTCCACATGTTCAGGAATTTTGTGTGGCTCATCAGCATCCTTGTTGCTTTCGGGAACAACGTCGTTCCAGCATAGCTTACAAAGGCCTACCAAACCAAACCATGTTCTGAACATGGGCATATAGTGCAATGCATCGGCTTTGTCCTCGAAGGTTGGGATTTGGTTGTTAACCATATCCATGAAAATCAACCAGGCCTCATCGTGCTGCGGGCCTTTGTTGGTCATGGCATATCCACCCTGCTGGGCCAGTGATTCCTTGGATACATACTGGGAGTATTCCAGCCCCTTGTTTACCATGGCAATGTCATTGAGGAATTTGGGATCGGCTCCGTATTTTTCAACAAATAGTTCTTTCATTTTCTGAACTCCCATTCCGGCTACTAATCCGAATCCTTCGCCACGGGCCAGCTGGTGCATGAGCTCCAGGGAGTCCTCGATGCTTCCAAAGCTCAAATCCAGGCCACCGGTGATTTCTTTGTTGATGATACCTTCTTCGTAACATTCCATAATGAAAGCTACTACGGTGCCCCAGGTGATGGTGCAAATGCCATAGGTGTCGCAATAGAAGTTGGCTTCAATGATGGCTTCCGGGTCAAAGATGCCAAGGTTGGCACCCAGGCCGGCTGCGGTTTCATATTCAGGGCCGTCAACAATTACCTTTTGTCCCTTGTAAGGGCCGGTCTTCAGTTCAAAGTCGTCAACACCTTTGGCGCACGACATGGCACAACCAATCCAGCATCCATCAGGAACGTTTTGAGTAAAATACTTGTCTCTGAAAATATCACTATGAATTTTCAGCCCGTCGTCGTGGCTTCCGTATTTAAAGTTATGTACCGGCAGTAAGTCATAGTCGTTCATGTGGTTGACAATGTTTGCCGTCCCTTTTTTGCGCATTTGGCACTGATCATCGTCCAGCTCACGCATCTCTTTCTGGAATCTTCTTCCTCTTTCCTTGATGGTGTCAAGGTCGTTTACATTGTTCAGGTTGCCTGATACTCCTTCTGTTCTGGCTACAATGGCTTTGATTTTTTTGTCGCGCATTACCGTGCCAATACCACCACGTCCTGCTTGCTTTAGCCTGATTTTTTTACGCTTCATGTCGTAAAAGGTGAAGTTCACCATGCCGATGAGAGAGTTTTCGGCGGCAGCACCTGTGGATACAATACCCAGGTTCTTGGCATCTTTTTCGTCTTCGGCAAACCACTCGGTGAGTTCTTCAGCCAGGATGTGCGAGTCCTTGGAAAGACCCGGGTCTTCTATAATTTCAATCTTGTTTGTTTTTGCGTCGATGTAAATGATTACATCTTTTTCGGCTTTGCCCTGGAGCTCCAGTGCGTCAAAGCCTGAGAATTTAAGGAAGGGGCCAAAAAAACCACCTACGTTAGAATCCATTACCGAGTCGGTTTGTGGGGAGAGGGTTACCAGCAGCGATTTGCCTGCTCCTGAATACTGGGTAATACCACCCACAGGACCACTTGAAATAATAATTTCATTTTCAGGATCATTCCATTTAGTGTCGGGCTTTGTGGCTTCCCACAAAAGCTTCAGGCCGTAGCCTTTACCTCCGATGAATTTTTCTTTCATCAATGGGGATACATCCTTTTCTTTAATATCGTTGCTACCAACATTGATGTATAAAATCTTGTCGGTATAGCCTTTGTCGAGAGGTTTTAATTGATAGTCTACCTCTTTCAGCTTTTTGTAATTCTGTTTTAAATCGGTGATGTTCATACAGTTAATCTCCTTTATATAGTTTAATGAATTGTGCAAGCAAAACTACAAAATTTAAAATTCTGGATTAGGTTTTTCCTAACTTTTTCATCCCTAAACCCTTTAATTAGAATGGGTCTAAAGTAGGGAGAAAAAATCTGAATAGGATACTTTTACAAAGTAATGTTCGTTTGGTATAATGGTAGATTTTGCCCGGGAGATTTTATTCTTTGTTGGGTGTTTAACGTAAAAACTTTTCGGTTAAAACATTTATTTTTGCAGTATCTTTTTTTAATGATTCAAAAGACTGTTCCCATGGCTAAAAAATTCCTTATTATACTTTCCATACCTTTGCTTATTGTATTAATAATCAAGTTATTGTCATTCACCAATATTTTTGTTGCCTCAGGTTCCGGCCACTCCCCACCTGTTGCTCATGACTACAGTGTTTATGCTTTACCCGTGCCTGAAAAATTGACTTTTGCAGGCGAGCCGGTACCCATTCATAACTTTGAGGTACGCGAACGTTTCGACCGGGAGCTTTTGGTAAACAGCTACTGGCAGTCGCAGACCCTGCTTTTCTTTAAAAGAGCCCACCGGTGGTTTCCTGTTATTGAACTCATCCTGGAGGAGCAAGGGGTCCCCGATGATTTTAAGTACCTGGCTTTGATCGAAAGCGGGTTGATGAACGTGGTTTCTCCGGCAGGAGCCACAGGTTTCTGGCAGATTTTGCAATCCACCGGGCGTGAGTTGGGGCTGGAAGTAAACAGGGAGGTAGATGAGCGTTATCATGTAGAAAAATCAACCATAGCTGCTGCAGATTATCTCAAGAGTGCTTACGACCGCTACGAGAGCTGGACTCTTGCCGCGGCTGCTTATAATATGGGAAGGAGTGCTCTCAACAGGCAGCTCTCAAGACAAAGGGTGCAAAACTACTATGATTTATTGCTCAATGATGAAACATCTCGCTATATGTTCCGGATATTAGCTGTGAAAACCATTTTTGAAAATCCACCGGCTCATGGGTTCAACTTCATGGAAGAAGACCTGTATACTCCACTGGATTATTATACCGTTGAGGTGGACTCGACCATCAATGACCTTGTGGATTTTGCCCACCAGCACGAAGTAACTTACAAGGAGCTGCGAACCCTGAATCCATGGTTGCGCCAGCGGGAGCTAAATAATAGCCGCAACAAGACCTACCAGATAAAAATCACCAAAGAAAGTTTGTACGGATATGAATATCCTGTTATGCACGATGCACCCGATACCGATGCCCCGGTTTCACCCGGCGAAGAACCCGATTTATAAATTTGGGTTGCTGCCCGGTAAAGAATGTTCAAGCCCATTATTTCTTGCGGAATGCTTACTCAACCAGCGGCTCGTTGCACCTGACAGGTCTTTTGTTTTTTTATAATCTACCCCTGAAAATCAGCGCATAAATCTGTACCTTTGCAGGTTCGTTTTAACAGGATAACCATGCAAGAAGTATCTCCCGTTCAATACAAGGATTGGCTTGAAGTTTATGGTGCCCGAGAGCACAATCTCAAAAATATTGATATTAATATTCCGCGCAATACACTCACGGTGATCACCGGATTGAGTGGCAGCGGCAAATCATCGCTGGCCTTTGACACCATATATGCTGAAGGGCAGAGACGTTATATTGAAACCTTTTCTGCTTATGCCCGGCAGTTCCTGGGAAGTCTGGAAAGGCCTGATGTGGATAAGATTAACGGGTTGAGCCCTGTAATCAGCATTGAGCAAAAAACAACCGGCAAAAACCCCCGATCCACGGTGGGAACGGTTACTGAAATCTATGACTTCCTCCGGCTATTATTTGCCCGGGCGGGAGATGCACACTCCTGGGTGACGGGAGAAAAGATGGTCCGCTACAATGAAGGGCAGATTATTGATCTTATCCTGGAAAAGTTTTACAGCAAAAGAATGCTGCTGCTATCCCCTTTGGTGAAAGGACGAAAAGGCCACTACCGGGAGCTTTTTGAACATGTTCAAAAACAAGGGTTTCTGAAGGTGCGCGTTGACGGGAAGGTACGTGAAATCATACCCAACATGAAAGTGGACCGGTATAAGATTCATGATATTGAACTGGTAGTGGATAAGATTGTCGTAGATGCCACACATCGTAAGCGTATTGATCAATCTCTCAAGGTAGCCATCAAGCAAGGTAAAGGGATGGTGATGCTGCTGGATGAAGAATCCGGCGAAGTTTTTCATTTTAGCAAAAACCTGATGTGCCCGGTATCCGGTATTGCCTACAAAGAGCCCGAGCCCAATACCTTTTCGTTTAATTCGCCCTACGGAGCCTGCCCCAACTGTAATGGCCTGGGAAACGTTAGCGAAATGGATCTCAACAAGATTATCCCCGACTCAAACCTTTCCATTAGCAATGGAGGGCTGGCTCCCCTGAAAAGCACCAGGAACACCTGGATAACAAAGCAGCTGGAAGCCATCGGCCTGAAGTATGGCTTTACCCTGGATACCCCTCTGAAAGATATCTCCCAGGAGGGCGTTAACACCATGCTATATGGTTCTGATGAGGTTTTCAGGGTGAAAAATGAAAACCTGGGCATTACCCACACTTACAACCTCAATTTTGAAGGTATTGTAAACTTTATATCGGCGCAATCCCAGGAGAGCAGCTCACGCTCCATTCGCAAGTGGGCACAATCTTTCATGCATCACAAGACCTGTCCTGAATGCAAGGGACAGCGACTGAAAAAAGAATCCCTCCATTTTAAAATCCAGGGATATAATATTTCAGACCTGGCATCCCTTGATCTCTCAACACTGAAAGAAAACATTGGTCAGATCAGGGACAATATGGATGAGCGAAAGCTGCACATTGCCAACGAGATTCTTAGAGAAATTAATACCAGGCTTGGTTTTATGCTGGATGTGGGGCTCGACTACCTGTCCCTTGACCGGCCCTCCAAAAGTCTTTCGGGAGGTGAGAGCCAGCGCATACGTTTGGCTACCCAAATAGGTTCCCAACTTACCGGCGTGCTGTATATCCTGGATGAGCCCAGTATTGGCCTGCACCAAAGGGATAATCACAAACTGATTGAATCACTGAAACATTTGAGGGACATCGGTAATTCGGTGATTGTTGTGGAGCATGACCGTGATATGATTATGGCTGCTGACCATGTGATAGATATTGGACCGGGAGCAGGCTTGCACGGTGGTAAAATTGTGGCCCAGGGCACTCCCCTTGAACTGATGCAAAAACATACCATTACGGCTGAATATCTCAAAGAAGACCGCGATATTCCCATGCCAAAGAAGTTGCGCACGGGGAACGGGAAAAAGCTTAAACTCAAGGGGGCCACGGGCCATAACCTGAAAGATGTGGATGCAGAGTTTCCTCTGGGAAAGCTCATATGCGTTACCGGTGTTTCGGGTAGCGGCAAATCGAGCCTGGTTAATGAAACGCTTTACCCCATTTTAAGCAGTCATTTTTACCGCTCTGAAAAGAAACCGCTGCCATACACAGGTATATCGGGCATGCAGCATGTCGACAAAGTTGTTGAAATCGACCAGTCGCCCATAGGGCGTACGCCCCGTTCCAATGCGGCCACCTATACCAAGGTTTTTGATGAGATTCGCAAGCTGTTTGCCTCCCTGCCCGAAGCACAGATACGGGGGTACAAGCCGGGCAGGTTCTCCTTCAATGTGAAGGGGGGACGTTGTGAAACCTGCCAGGGTGCTGGTGTAAAAGTAATTGAAATGAACTTCCTTCCTGATGTGCATGTTGAGTGCGAGGCATGCCAGGGCAAACGATACAACCGTGAAACCCTTGAAGTACGCTACAAAAGCAAATCGATCAACGATGTGCTAAACCTGAATATTGACCAGGCATTGGATTTTTTTGAAAACATTCCTGCTATTGTTCAAAAAATCAAAACCCTGCGTGATGTAGGTCTGGGGTATATCACGCTGGGGCAGAGCAGCACCACCTTGTCGGGGGGTGAGGCCCAGCGGGTGAAGTTGGCCTCAGAACTTTCCAGACGTGATACGGGCAAAACCTTTTATATCCTGGATGAGCCCACCACCGGTCTGCACTTTGAAGATGTGAGGGTATTGATGGATGTGCTCACCCGTTTGGTGGAAAGGGGAAACACTGTTTTGATTATCGAGCACAACATTGATGTGGTAAAAGTAGCCGACCATATTATTGACCTGGGCCCAGAAGGTGGGCACCGGGGCGGTGAAATTGTATGTGCAGGCACACCGGAACAAATTGTAAAAAACAATTGCGGATACACGGCAGGGTTTTTAAAGCCCTTTTTTGAGAAGAAAAAATGAGCTTGGTCGCCAAAACATCAGCGGTAGAGGGTTACATCGCCTGAAAGGGTAATACTTCTGCCATTGGCACAGCGCCCGGAAACTTTCCAGACGTACACATCCATTTTTGCAAGACTCCCCTTGTGGTATCCATCCCATCCGCGGTTGATATCTTCTGTACGGAAAATGAGCTCACCCCATCGGTTGTATATCTCAAGAACGTATTCATCCACGCCTGTATGAACGGGATGGAAGATTTTTGTGGAGGGGTTGCTCATGTCGTAATGACCGTCAGATGGCCCTGAAACATCAGGCTGGAAGGCATTGGGGAAAATGATTTTGCACCCCTTATCCACTCGCAGGGAGTTTTCCAGTGT
>SLQX01000209.1 GCA_007131245.1 Bacteroidales bacterium | reverse complement strand
TGAGAGTTTTACCTCCAATAATTCGCATACCTATGTGCTAGTGGAAGAGTCGTTTGATCCTGTTTCTTTTGAAGAAAAAAACATCCTGGAGTTTGCCCGTAAGTATTATGAGCTTGACCAGACATCAACGATACTAACATTGCCGCATCGTCTGGAGTTTGTTCCTTTGCATGATATTTACTTCGACAATAAAGTGTTTGCCGAGGTCCCCAATCCCCATTTGACATCCCACAAAGGGAACAAAACTTATTTATATGTATTTAGCTTGTTTGCCATTTTTTTACTGGTGGTGGCAGCCATTAATTATACCAATATGGCCATAGCCCGATCTGTTAAACGTTCACGGGAAACAGGGGTGCGGAAGGTGTTGGGTGCTGCAAAGACCCAGGTATTAGGGCAGCACCTGGGGGAGGCAGGAATATTTGTTGTGGTTTCACTGCTGCTTGCTCTTTTGTTTACAGAGTTGAGTCTGCCGCTGTTTAACCAGATTATGGCCAAAGACCTGTCATTGGCTGCCTTTGATTTATTCACCATAGTGGCTTTTGTTTTTGTCCTGGTTTTTGTATTGACTTTTCTGGCCGGAAGTTACCCGGCACTTTACTTATCAACCATCCAGCCAATAACCGCTTTAAAAGGTCAGTTTAAGCTAAAAGGAAAAACCCTGAACCTGAAGAACATCTTGTTTACTTTCCAGTTTGTTGTTTCTGTTTTTATGATCATTGTTACATTGCTGATTTACCAACAGTTTGGCTATATGCAAAGCAAGGATATGGGATTTGTACCGCATAACCGTGTGAGTTTTGGCCTGCCTCGCTCTGCCCAAATCAGTGAGGAAGGGCTTCAAAGTTTTAAGTCAAGGTTAACACAGCACAATGATATAGAACGGGTTAGCGCCGCTTTATCCAATCCATTGCCGGGCAACTCCATTGAAACCTGGGGTTTGCGGGCAGAAACGGACGATGGACCACAGGCTGTAACCATCCGCATAGCTGCGGTGGACGAAAACTTCCTGGATGTGTTTGAGATTCCCCTTGTGGAAGGTCGAAACTTTGATAATAAGTCTCCGGCTGACTTTCAGGGAGCTGTTTTGGTCAATGAAAAAGCCAGGCAAGAGCTTGGATGGAAAGATCCCATTGGGAAATCTCTCTCACGGCCCAACCAGACTTTTAATGTGGTGGGAGTGGTTTCTGATTTTCATTATTTCTCCCTGCATCAGCCCATAGAGCCCCTGATGTTAATCGCGTTTCGGGGAGGAAATATCATTACAGCGGCTTTTGCTGAACAAGTTACCCATGAGGGCATTGCCCATTTGCAGAAAATATTTGATGAGCACTTTCCGGGCTACCCGTTTGAGTACCGTTTTGTTGATCAGCAGCTTAAGCATACCCTGCAGGAAGAGGCATCCACAGCCCGGCTTATGGGGGTTCTGACTGTTTTTAGCTTATTTATCAGCCTGGTAGGCCTGTTTGGCTTAAGTGCTTTTACCCTCGAACAGAAAACCAGGGAAATTGCCATCAGGAGAACCTATGGAGCCAATACTTCCCATGTTTTTACTTTCCTCTCCAAGGGATTTGTCCCTTTGCTGACCACTGGTTTTTTGATTGCAATACCTGTGGCCTATGTATACATTAACCACTGGCTGTCTGATTTTGCATATCGTATTGAATTGACCCCATGGCCTTTTATGGCCGGTATGATAATAACCGGCGGGATAGCCCTTCTCACCCTTGGCTGGCATGCTGTAAAGTCATCGGGTGCCAACCCGGTGGATGCACTGAATAGTGAGTGATGATGCTGGCTACAGGCCCACTTTCTAATCCGGTTAGAGTAAACAGGTTTGGGTTGTCAGAAAGTTTAAAGTATATCCGGGTTTTGGGGCATAAGGTCAGGGGGGGTAAATGCCAGGGCTTCATCGATTTGTTTTAAAAGAGTGTTTTTGTCTTTGGACAGGGTGCCGGCAAGGGCAAGGCTGTTGGAGACATGATTGCTCCGGTAAATGACATTTTCAACATGCAGGTTCTCAATGAAAAGTTTCATTTCTTCCATCAGTTCTTTTACCGATTGCTGGATGTACTCTCCTTTGAACCGTACCTCATAATGCTCTTGACCGTAAGGCAGGCTTAGGGTCAGGGTGGAGAGGAACCGCGGGTTGATTTGATTGATGATTTCAGCCGAATGAAGTGCATGTTGTCTGCTGTATTTCTTACCTCCCAACCCGGTAAGTATCATGATGGAAGTGTCTATTCCTGCACTTTGTGCTTTCAGGATACCATCCAGGGTGGTGTGGTAGGTTTCAGACTTGTTGATTAACCTGAGCAGCTCATCGTCCCCGGTTTCTATGCCAATATACAGAAGTTTTATTCCTGACTGGCGCAGCTCCCTGAGATCCTGGTCCGATTTGCTGAGAATATCTTTGGGTAGGGCATAGGCAGAGATTCTTTGCAATCTTCCAAATTGTTGATTGATTTCATCCAATATGGGCATGAGCTGACTGGCGGACAACACAAATGCGTTCCCATCTCCCAGGAAGAATTTTTTCACATGCCCTTTGTAGTGCTTTGCCAGGGTTTCTATTTCGTCTTTAAGTTGAGTAAAGGGGCGGGAGCGAAACTTTTTGGCCGTGTACATTTCACAAAAAGCACATTTGTTCCATGCGCAGCCGATGGTGGCTTGCAGTATTGCCGAACGTGCTTCTCCCGGCGGGCGAAACAGGGGTTCGTCATAGGCGATGGGCTGGAAAAACATAGTTGGGTTTTTGCTGCAAAATTAGCAAGATTACAGACAATAACTCCGGATGGCTGTTACAGTTTTGTTCATTCTTGCTTTATCCTGTACGGAGATATCCCGGTGTTTTTAGGTTACTCCGGGTGTTTTGTTACCTTTGTGCTTTATTTTAAAAATGTACAAACCTTCCTGCCCCTATGAAATTCAGAAGATGGTATGCTTATTTGGATGAATGGTTAAACAGTATTACCCATGGCATAGGTGTTTTGCTTAGTATTACTGCACTGGTGCTGTTGGTGGTTTTTGCCAGCATTCGTCCCTATGGCGATGTATGGAAAATTGTGAGTTTTTCGATTTACGGTTTCAGCCTCATACTTATGTATACTGCCTCCACACTTTACCATGCCTTCCGCAATCAACGCATCAAAGCTTTCCTGAATCTTTTTGATCATGCTTCCATCTATATTTTAATCGCCGGCACATACACCCCCTTTATGCTGGTAAGTATCAGAGGAGGGTGGGGCTGGTCCATTTTTGGTGTAATCTGGGCATTGGCTATTGGAGGCGTGGTGTTCAAGCTTTTTTTCTATAAAGATAAATACCGGAAAGTGTCGGCTCTCATTTATTTTCTGATGGGATGGATTATTCTTATTGCCATCCGGCCCATGATTATGGAAGTGCCCACCGCCGGACTTTTATGGCTGCTGGCAGGCTGTATTATTTACAGTATGGGGATTCCCTTTTACCTCAAAAGAGAAAAACGGTTTTATCATGTAATCTGGCATTTGTTTGTGCTGGGGGGAAGTATAACCCACTTTTTCTCCATCTTTTTATACGTGCTGCCACAGTAAACTATACCTTTATTTTCGTGCCAACGAAGTTAACCGGTGCTTTAGGAGAATTTTTTGTGTCTTTCTCATCAACAGGAAAGAAGCCTTTTCTTTTTGCTCTTTCATATTGCAATAGCAGGTTGTGCTTCTGAAGATTAATAAGAAGGGGAACGATAGGTATATTAAATTGATTAAAAAACTCACATGCCTGTTTTAATAACCCAGGCCTGGGATAGTGTAACTTCTAATTATTTGGTGTGTTAACGACTATTTCTAATTCTTTTCATTTTTATGAAAATTGGGAAAAACAGAAATATGCCCAGGATGGAAAAAGCGAGCCCACCCATGGTGCCGGCTGCAAAGGAGAACCAGAATGCCTCACGCTGGCCAATTACAAAGGGTATAAGACCAATAATTGTAGAGCTAATGGTTAAAAATACAGGGGTAATTTTATACTGAAATGCTTTCAGATAAAGCTGGCGAAAGTCTCTTTTTTGGTGCGTATTACAGAAATTATTGAAATCGTTAAGGATATACAAACCGGCATTTACTGCCAGTCCACTGAGCAGTATAAACGCAGCCCAGCCTCCCTGGTCGAAGTTGAGTTCAAAGAGATAGAAGGTAAGAAAAAGCCCAATGAAAGAGATGGGAATAAGTCCGAGTATGGCCAGGGGTTGCAGGAGCGATTCCAGCAGGATGGAACAAATGAAAAAGATGATAATCAGCACCAGGAATATCAGCAAATAATGTTTGCTTTCATCCTGCTGCCAGCTCCAGGTTTGTGTTCTGGCCCTGTAACCCATGGGCAGGATATCGTTCATCTGATCCACCAGCTGGTCGCGCACGCGTTGTTCGAGCTGGTAAGGTCCCATGAATGAATAGCTGACATGCAGACGGTATTGCTGATTGAATTTATAGATATCGTTTCCCATGGCTCTCTTGTCCAG
>SLQX01000128.1 GCA_007131245.1 Bacteroidales bacterium | reverse complement strand
TTGCTTTGCTATGTTTTGCAAAATCAAGTTATGTTGGAAAATTTGTTGAAAAACCACCACAATATATATGTGTTGTTTTAAAAACAGCCTTGTGGGAAAAATTGTGTGGTGAGAATACAGGGCAGGCTTTGCCGGCATGAATACCATCCAGGCCAAGTAAAACATGCCCCCGGTGTGATTTGTCAAACTCAGAGTGTACTATGATGAGAACTACCATTCTTATGATTATTGCCTTTGTTCTGCTGTGGAACTCTGGATTTGTGGGAGCCGAATTCGGATTACCCTACACCAGCCCTTTCACATTTATGTTATGGCGCTATATCGGCGTAACACTCATTATCATGGTATTTGCCGCACTTCGCCGCCGATTGCGATGGGTGGGCTGGTCTGCGGCAGCTCCTGCCATGTTGGTAGGCATACTTGCACATGGTGTTTGGTTGATATGTGTGCTTTTGTCTCTCGACTATGGAGTTCCTTCAGGAATAGTGGCGATGGTGGTTGCTTTACAGCCGATGGCCACGGGTGCTTTATCAGGCCTTGTTGTGGGTGAACCCACGTCCTTGCGTAGATGGATTGGGCTTTTGGTGGGTTTGGCAGGTGTTACCATCACGCTCTGGGCACGTATCGACTTTAGCAATACACAAAGTGTGCTGGGCTACCTGATCCCTTTTGGATCTGTGTTGTCCATGACGGCAGCCAACCTGATTCAGCGAAGGCTGGAGCTGTATAGGCCGGCACAGCGTCTTTCGGTGGATGTTAATTTGTTTTACCAGGCGCTGGCTACCACAGTAGTTATGGCAATACCGGCAGTGTTTTTTGAAGATCTTCGGGTACAGTGGACCCCGGAATTTATGGGTACATTGGTATGGCTTGTGGTGGCGGTTTCCCTGGGTGCTTATGCGTTTATGTGGTTACTGCTCATAAGGATGGAAGCAAACCGTGTGGCGGCACTGTTCTACCTGGGCCCCCCGGTTACCATGCTGATGGCCTGGGCCGTCTTCGGACACACCCTTTTAATGACCGATGTAGCAGGACTGGCAGTGGTGTTTGCCGGTGTAATACTCACCATGCTGCCCTTTCAGCAAAAGGAGAAAGGGAAGGGGTGATGTATTATGTGTGATCCCCGGTTAAAGCATTATGGGGATGAAATTCTTTTAATCTATTGACACAAAACAGAAAAATTGTTGACAATGCCCACCTTCCAAAAAAAACGCAACTACCTCAAATGATAGTTGCGTTTCGCTTCTGTCGGGGTGAGAAGACTCGAACTTCCGGCCTCTTGCACCCCATGCAAGCGCGCTGCCAACTGCGCCACACCCCGATTTTGCTCTGCAAAAGTAATGCTTTTTTATTACTTACAAAATATCTTTTAAGAAAATATTGGGATACGATAGAGCGTGCTTTTTTAAATTTCTGTATTTCACGAGTTTGTAGTAGAATGTTTTGTTGAAACTTTTTGAACGATTACGGTGTTTCGATTTGCAATAAATTGGAAGGGGGTGGTGAATTCCTTCTTATTTAAGCCGGGTTTGCATGATTGGTTTTATATTGCCATTGTACGTGCTTTATCCGTATCACCGACAGGTATTTCCGGGCTCTCTCATAATCCTGCATTCCGGTATGATAGTCTGGTGGAGAAATCAGAAAGGTTGAGGGGGGGGCTGTCAAATTACTACCGTTGAAAAGGGGAATCGGGCTCCCGGGCCATATGGTTGTACACCAGCTTATCTGTCAGGCCGGGCAGCAGTTTGTTGAGCCACACAGTAAGTTTTCCCTGCCGGGTGAGCACAAGGGTTCTTTTTTTGCGAGCTACTGCTTTGAGGATATGCCCTGCGACCTCCTGGGCACTCATCATCTTTTCTTCTTGCCGGGGTGATTCACCTTGTTGACTTCCGTCACTGGCAAGGGCTGTCTTGCGGATGTTGGAGGCGGTAAATCCCGGGCATGCTATCAATACATGAAGGCCGGTTTTCAGGTTCTCGATGCGCAGCGACTCCAAAAAGCCGTGCATGGCAAATTTGGAGGCGGAATAGCCTGTGCGTGCCGGTAAGCCCTTGAATCCGGCAATGGAGGAAATGCCTGCTACCGTACCTTTGCTTTTTAGCAAATGAGGGAGTGCGTGGTGGGTGCAATACACCGTACCCCAAAAATTGATATCCATAAGTTGATGCAATACCGAAAGGTCTAAATCTGCAAACAATGCACGCATGCTGATGCCGGCATTGTTTATCAGGATGTCGATGCTGTTAAAACGTTCAATGACTTGTTTGATGAGTGCTTGGCAGTCCTTTTCCCTGGAAACATCGGTTTTTACAATGAGAAACTGATTTGTATCCCACTGCCTGCTTGCAGCAGTCTGCTCCATTTTGTCAGTATTACGGGCAGCCAGCACCACTTTCATCTTATGTTTTATGGCTTCCCGGGCCAGTGCATCCCCTATACCCGATGAAGCACCGGTGATGATAATTACTTTATCTCTGAGTTGGTCTGTCATATTTCAAAAGATTGTTGGTTGCCAAAGCCCGTCTGCAGGTTTATAATGACGGGCTGATTTTTTTTCAAATATATAAAACATTTATGAATAAGACTTGGGGAGGTAGTGTCCATCAGGTGTTCAAGAAAAAAACAAGGTCATTGTTTACATGGGTTAACCTTGTTGGTTGAGGCTTAAATTATTCTCTTTAGCGTATATGTGGGGATAAATATTATTATTTTTGCTGCCTTGATGGTTTAGTAGACTGGAAGCAATAAGCCGGTTTATAACCAAAAAGTTGAGTTGAATGAATCATTGACAGCAAAGCTACTGGTTCACATAGTTACGAATAAACTTTAGGGGTGTTCATTTGCCTGCTGAGTGGCAGGCGGCCTCTTAAAAAAAAACAGCCCAATGAAAATATCAGAAGTAAAGAGCCGAAAACAAATACGGGCCTTTCTGGATGTCCCGCATTTTATTTACAGGGACGACCCCAACTGGATTTCTCACCTTGATAACGATATAGAAGCGGTTTTCAACCCGGAAAAGAATAATTTTTTTGATTTTGGTATAGCCACCAGGTGGGTGTTGTATGATGACAACAACCAAGCCATAGGCCGGGTGGCAGCATTTATCAACAGACATCTGGCCTATACGTATGAGCATCCCACAGGGGGGATGGGTTTTTTTGAATGCGTGAATGACCGGGAGGCCGCTTTTTTACTGATGGATACTGCCAAAAACTGGTTGCAGGAACGGGGTATGGAAGCCATGGATGGTCCGGTGAACTTTGGGGAGAAAGACCGGTTCTGGGGTTTGATGGTGGATGGCTTTGATACGCCGCCTCCGTATTTGCTCAATTACAACCCTCCCTATTACCAGGAGCTATTTGAAGCCTATGGGTTTCAAAACTATTATGAGCAATATGTGTATGGGTTGAACAAACACACCAAAATTTCTCCCCTGGTGTTTCGCCTTCATGAACGTCTTACCCAAAATCAGGGGTATGAGTTCCGGCCGATGCGACTCAGCAAGCTGGAAAAGTATGCGGAAGACTTCATGCAAATATACAATGAGGCCTGGAGAGATGTTCATAAGCATTTCAGGCCCATGACCAGGGACCAGGCCATTGGTACTTTTAAAAGTATGAAAGCGGTTGCCGATGAAGATCTTGTGATTTTTGCCTATCACAACGAGCGGCCCATTGCTGTTTTTGTGGGCATTCCCGAGTTAAATCAACTGTTCAGACACGTTAATGGCAAACTTGATTTGACAGGAAAGTTAAAAGTATTATACCACAAATGGCGCAACCCCTGTACTACCGTATATGGTATCGTTTTCGGTATCGTTCCTGAATACCGAAACAAAGGAGTGGAAAGCGGGCTTATTGTCTCTATCAGGGAATCGGTTCTCAACACCAGGATCTACCAGGATATGTACATTGCCTGGATTGGTGATTTCAACCCCAAGATGATTCGCATTGTTGAGATGTTGACCAAAAGGAGGGTTTTTACCCTTGTAACCTACCGCAAGATGTTCAAGAAATCTTATAAATTTTCTCGTCATCCTTTGATGGATTAGCAGCCTGATAAACAGGTTCTTTTATTTTGGGCTTGAAAAATTAGGGGGAAATTTTGAAAAAAAACTTTGGTTTTCTCGGATTAGGAAGTACCTTTGCACTCTCAAAAAACAAGGGGGTAACCCCCGGAAATTCTTTGAAATTTGGCTTAGACTTGGTAGCTCAGTTGGTAGAGCACGTCCCTTTTAAGGATGGGGTCCTGGGTTCGAGCCCCAGCCAGGTCACTTTTTAAAAACAATCATACCGGAGACTTGGTAGCTCAGTTGGTAGAGCACGTCCCTTTTAAGGATGGGGTCCTGGGTTCGAGCCCCAGCCAGGTCACAAAAAGCTTTGCTGATTCAGCAGAGCTTTTTTTTTAACTTATCTTGATTGTTCAAAAACCCATTTCAACAACTGATCTTCTTCAAATGCATAATCCCAGCTGTTGTGATTTACCCCGGGATACTCGGTGTATCTTACATTTGCATCCATTTCCCGGAGCGCATTGACCATATTGCGTGAGTGTTCCACCGGCACCACACTGTCCTCTTCACCATGGAATAGCCAAAAAGCAACCTTATGGGCATATTGAGGCACTTTGCTCACATCGCCACCCCCACAGATAGGAACGGCTGCAGCAAACCAATCAGGGTATCGGTAAAGTAAATCAAAGCTGCCAAAGGCACCCATAGATAATCCCATGAGATAAAATCTGTTGGTATCGGTAAAGGGTTTGGCCCGTTTTTGCTTGATGAGTTCTGCAACAAGTTGCAAGGAAGGAGATATTTCATAAGGGGTGTTTTGGGCTGTGTAGTTGCCTGATTGCAATGCATTCAATAAACGGGTGTCAATCCACCAGGATTCTGAAGGGCATTGGGGAAAGATAACGATGGCAGGGAAAGTTTCTGGGATGGGTGGCCGCGTAAATAAAGAGGCTCCATGTGTAAGTTGTTTCTGGTTGTCGCTACCACGTTCACCTGCACCATGCAAAAACAAGATTACCGGGTATTTTTGCTGTGGATCAAAATTAACAGGGTAAAGGATCCTGTAGGGGAGGGTTTCTCCCTGAGAGCCTTTCAATACCCTGGAAAGATAGTTGTCATTGGCATGCATATCTGTGATTGAAAAAATGCATAAAAAAACAGTACACCATATACTTTTGGTAATATTGATTTCAGACATAGCAGCAAGAATTGAGTTATCCATCATTTTTGTCATTTTTGGGATATACTCCTTTATGCTAATTTGCCAGGGCCGATGAATATTTGTTTACTGGAAGGTGGGCATCAATAAATCTATATCCTGGCTGGGTAGCTGGAAGTATTCTCCCACGTATTGGTTGGTGAGCGTACCGTTGAAGATATAAACACCGTTTCTGATCCCAGCGTCATTTTTGAGCAAATTTGTTACGCCACCGTTTTCACCAATGGCCAACAGAACGGGTGCAAAAAAATTGCTGAAGGCATAGGAGGCAGTATGGGGTACCTTGGAGGCGATATTGGGTACACAGTAGTGGGTTATATCGTGTTTTTTAAATACGGGCTCAGAATGGTTGGTTACTTTGGATGTTTCCACACAGCCACCCTGGTCGATACTGACATCGATAATGACCGATCCAAATTTCATTTGCGTAACCATATCTTCACCCACCACAATAGGTGTTCTGCCCCAGGGAGAGTGAATGGCTCCAATAACCACATCAGCAGTTTTCAGGGCTTTCAAGAGCACTTTGGGTTGTATTATACTGGTAAATATCCTTGTGTTCAGGTTATTTTGCAGCCTCCGTAATTTATACACAGAGTTGTCAAACACTTTTACCATTGCTCCCAGTCCCATGGAGGCACGAACGGCAAATTCCCCCACAGTTCCTGCTCCCAGGATCACCACTTCGGAGGGGGTAATGCCCGAAAACCCTCCAAACATGCGCCCTTTTCCGTAATTTTTATCACACAGGTACTGGGCAGCAACAAGAATAGCTGTGTTGCCGGCAATTTCACTCATACTTCTTACCAGAGGAAATGTGTTGGTTTTGTCTTTGATGAGCTCAAAAGCAATGGCGTTTACTTTTTTGGCCATCAACGATTTAAAGTACGAGGCGTTTTGTACCGGCAGGGTGATGGTAGATAGTACTGTTTGTCCGGGCTTGAGGAATTTAATTTCATCAGGGGTAGGAGGGGCCACCTTCAGGATGATATCTGCTTTGTATACATCCTTGGTTTCATACATAATCTCTCCGCCCGATTCGCTGTATTCGCTGTCTGAAAAGAATGCATTTTCACCGGCACCTTTTTCTATCACTACCCTGTGTCCATTTTGCGTCAGCAGATTTATGGCTTCCGGGGCCAGGGCGATCCTGTTTTCCTGGAAGGCTGTTTCCTTGGGAATACCTATGTACAGGCGGTTTTTCTTGTTTTCTACTTCCAGGGTTTCCTCCTGGGGGAGTAACTTTCCGGAAGAACTGAAAAACAAATATTCCTGACCTTTTTTCTGCATAACTTTTATGTGTTTTCCGGGGCAGGCCCCTTGTTATCAATATTTTATCTCCCTAACACTTTGGTGCTCCTCCAGAGAAACTTCTACGCAGCCCTGGGGTAAGAGTGCCTGTATTTTTTCAGGCCATTCTATAAAACAATAGTTACCACTGAAAAAATACTCTTCATACCCGATATCATAGGCTTCCTCTTCCTTTTTCATGCGGTAGAAATCGAAATGAAAAATACTTTCGCCATCTTCTGTGAGATATTGATTTACGATGGAAAAGGTGGGGCTTCCCGCGATATCTGTTACACCTAATGTTTGGCACAGCGCCTTGATGAGGGTGGTTTTGCCCACACCCATTTTGCCATAAAAAGCAAAAATGCGCTTGTTGGGATTATCTTTTAATAGATGGTTAGCCACATCGGTTAACTGCTCTTCTGTGAATGTCCTCTTTACTTGTTTCATTTTTATACTCAAAACTTATGCGGAGTTTATTCTTAGCGTGATTTTAAATATACAAAAGGTATCATCATCTCTTCAATGCTTATACCCCCGTGTTGGAATGTGTTTTTGTAGTAATTCACATAATAGTTATAATTGTTGGGATAGGCAAAAAAGTTATCTTCTTTTGCAAAGATAAAAGATGAACTGATATTGGTTTTGGGAAGATAGATATCTCCAGGGTTTCTCACTTCATATACTTCGTTGGCTTTATAATAAAGGTTTTTCCCGGTTTTATACCTTAGGTTGGTATTAGTGTTCTTGTCGCCGGTCACCTTGGTTGGGTTGGACACTCTGATGGAGCCATGGTCGGTGGTTAATGCAATGTTTATGTTCTTTTTTTGCAAGAACCTGATGATTTCCAGCAGGGGTGAATGCTCAAACCAGGAGAGTGTAAGTGAGCGGTAGGCTGCTTCATCGTCGGCCAGCTCCTTTATCACCTCCATGTCTGTGCGTGCGTGTGAAAGCATATCCACAAAATTATACACTACCACGTTCAGCTTTTTATGGGTGTAGTTGTTGATGTTTTCCAACAACTTTTTACCGGCAGCCATATTGAGAATTTTGTGGTAGCTGAATTCTTCTTTAATGCCCAGCCTTTTTAGCTGTTCGGCTAAAAGTTGAGACTCATACTGGTTGCGGGTGCCTTCATCTTGTTCTCCCACCCAATATTGTGGAAATCGTTTTTCTATCTCTCCAGGCAGCAAGCCTGCAAAAAAGGCGTTTCGGGCATACTGGGTAGCTGTGGGCAGTATGCTATATAAAATTTCTTCCTGTTCTACCCTGAAATAGTTTTCTATAACAGGCTGCAGGATTTTCCACTGATCATAGCGCAGGTTGTCAATGATGATCAAAAAGAGGTGGTCATTGTTGCTGAGCAGTGGTACAATTTTCTCCCTGAAGGCTACGTGGGAAAGCACCGGTTTATCATCAGCCTTTCCACTAAGCCAGTCCTGGTAATTATCAATCACAAACCGGGAAAAAACCGTATTGGCTTCCGATTTCTGCATTTTCAAAATTTCATCCATGCCGCTGTCTGGCGATTTATCCAGTTCCAGTTCCCAGTAAATCATCTTGCGGTAGATGTCGTTCCATTCTTCCAGGTTGGGCCTGTCCGAAATATCCATGCTGATTTGTCTGAACTCCTGCTGATAACCCATGCTGGTTTTCTCGCTCATCAGTTTTTTGTTTTCCAGGTTTTTTTTCAGCGATAGCAAAATCTGGTGAGGATTAACCGGTTTGATAAGGTAGTCTGAAATATTGCTGCCAATGGCTTCATTCATGATCGACTCTTCTTCGCTTTTGGTAATCATGATCACAGGAAGACCGGGTTTTTTGCCTTTAATACGGTTGAGTGTTTCCAGACCAGTAAGCCCGGGCATGTTTTCGTCCAGGAAGACAATATCGTAAGGGGTGGATAATATCATGTCCAGAGCTTCATCGCCATTATTGGCCACATCCACTTCATATCCTTTCTGTTCAAGGAATATAATGTGAGGCTTCAGCAAGTCAATTTCGTCGTCAGCCCATAATACCTTTACTGCCATATATTTGATTGGATTTTAATAGATTGAGATATTCTTTGTTCCGTCTCTCAGAACAAATGTAGTGATAATAAACGGAAATTTATTCAATTCAGTGCGTCAAACATCTACAGTTTTTAACATTTTATGCTTTTTTATTTGGTTACTGGTAGAAATATTCAACTTAACGAAATATCGATAGGTGGTTTATAATATTCCAGGGATTTTTATTAGATACTATGGCCGGGGAGTTATATAATGAAACAGAAGAGGAAAAGGCAACGGGTTGATTGCTATCCGCTCGAAGTTTTTGCCGGAAATTTCCTTGATTTGCCAAAAATAGTGTAGGTTTGCAAAAAATAATGTGCAGCTTAAAGACAGTTGCATTTGCAATACATCCCAACAAGAAGATGATCGGACCACCCCATAACAAGTTAAAAATATTTAACGATCCCGTTTATGGATTTATTAATATCCCTTTCCCATCGGTGTTTGATATTCTGGAGCATCCGTGGTTTCAGCGGTTAAGATATATTAAACAGCTGGGATTGACACACCTGGTTTATCCCGGGGCCCTTCATACACGTTTCCACCATGCACTGGGTGCCATGCACCTGGTTGTACTGGCCATGGATACCCTTAAAGCCAAAGGACACCCTATTTCGGATCTGGAGGAAAAGGCCACGGTTATGGCCATCCTGATGCATGATATTGGCCATGGTCCATTTTCTCATGCACTGGAAAGCACACTTGTGGAAAACCTGCATCATGAGCAATTGTCATTGATGTTTATGCAGAAGTTAAAAAAGCTGCAGCCCGAAACCATTGAACTGGCCATCGAAATATTTTGTAATACTTACTCCAAAAAGTTTTTGCATCAACTGGTAAGCGGACAGCTGGACATGGACAGGCTGGATTATCTGAACCGCGACAGCTTTTTTACCGGGGTGTCGGAGGGAGTGGTAAGTTCTGACCGGATTATCAAAACCCTGAATGTTTCAGACGATAATCTGGTGACCGATGAAAAAGGGATATATTCCCTGGAAAAGTTTATAATTGCCCGCCGATTAATGTATTGGCAGGTTTACTTGCATAAAACGGTCATTTCTGCCGAAAAGCTCTTGATTGCAATATTACAGCGAGCCCGGGAGATAGCCCTTGACGGGCAGCAGGTTTTTGCCACCCCCCCATTGAAAAAATTTCTCACAACCCGGATATTTTTCAATGATTTTACCCAAAACCCTCAACTTTTGGATGAATTCGCACTACTGGATGATTTTGATATCTTCAGTTCAATCAAAGTATGGTGTGCACATCCTGATAAAATTCTTTCTGTTTTATGTCAGAAACTAGTATACAGGAGGCTTTTTAAAGTAGAGTTGCAGAAACAACCCTTTACTCAGGCCTATGTGGACCAGATATCCCAACAGGTTTGTCAGTATTATGGGCTGAGCCAGGAAGAGTCCCGTTATTTTGTGTTAAGAGGGGTTACCGAAAACAACGCATACGACCCGGGAGTGGGCAATATATGGATCATGCAGAAGGATGGCTCAGTCAGTGATATCGCTGAAATTTCTGATCAATTAAATATCAGGGTGCTCTCAAAACCCGTAAAGAAATATTACATTTGCTACCCCAAAGAGGTTGGTGAATTTTACAAAAAATAACTATTTTTAAACAAGTAATTAAAAAACAGGTTGTTTTATATAGCCAGCTATTCGTGTCATTTAATTATTAATAATTGATGGAGTTTACAGCCAAACAGATTGCCGATTTTCTCAAAGGAGAAATTGAAGGGAGTGAAGATGTAAAAGTTCATACCATTTCAAAAATTGAAGAGGCTTCCCAGGGGAGCCTTACTTTTCTGGCCAACCCGGCATATACCCCATATATTTATACAACTGATGCCAGTATTGTTTTGGTCAACAAAGATTTTGTCCCCGAACAGCAGGTTACCTCCACACTGATTAAGGTGGACAACGCTTATAATGCACTTGCAAAACTTTTGGAGTTGTACCAGCAAAGCCTGCCCCAGAAAAAGGGAATCTCCTCCATGGCTTCAGTTGCCAAAAGTGCAAAACTGGGTAAAGATGTGTATGTGGGTGATTTTGTAGTTATTGGAGAGGATGTGGTTGTTGAAGATAATGTTAAGATTCACCCTCATTGTTTTGTAGCCGACAATGTAGTAATCCAAGAGGGTTCAACCCTTCATGCAGGTGTTAAGGTGTATGAGAACTGCCGCATTGGTAAAGCGTGTACTATACATTCGGGTTCTGTCATTGGTGCCGATGGATTTGGGTTTGCACCACAAAGCGATAACAACTACATGAAAGTGGCTCAAATCGGCATTGTCATCCTGGAAGATCACGTGGACATTGGTGCCAACACTACCATCGACCGGGCGACCCTGGGAGCCACCATGGTGAAAAAAGGGGTAAAGCTTGATAATCTCATCCAGGTTGCACACAATGTGGTCATTGGCGAAAATACAGTAATTGCTGCCCAAACCGGTATTGCGGGGTCCAGCAAGGTAGGTAAAAATTGCATGATTGGTGGCCAGGTAGGCATTAGCGGCCATATCACCATTGGCGATGAAGTAAAAATTGCGGCACAGTCCGGTCTCTCTTCCAATGTGAAGAACAAAAAAATTATCATGGGCGCCCCGGCCTTCGATCACGAAAAGTATGTGAAGTCCTACATCCATTTCCGCAATCTTGAAAGAATTGTCAAGCGGGTTGATGAGCTGGAGAAAGAAATCAAGGAACTGAAAAAGTAATAAATCTTTGGTCTGTTTGCTTTTGCCTTCAGCTAAAACAGGTTTATGAGACAGCCGCAGAGAGGGAGAAAAATAAAAATCCTATCTTTGCGTGGTTTTTCGTAGGTAATTCAGGGATAATTTGAAGGACCATATCCCCACCTGCTGGAAAAGAATTTAATTTAGCATGTTGACATATAGAGGCTTGGTTTTAGCCTGGCATCTTCTGGCATAAGGTAACCAGGTGTTAAGGCAAGTTTGCTTAAATTTTTGTTTGTTACAGATTTGTTAATGAAAAGTTGATATGACAGAAAGACAGAAAACCATTCAAAAGGCCGTGACCATCTCTGGGGTGGGTTTGCACACGGGACAGACGGTGACACTTAGTTTCAAACCTGCTCCCGAAAATTCAGGGATCAGGTTTTTGCGTACCGATCTTGAGGAGGAAATGTTTATTGAGGCTGATGCGGATTATGTTGTGGATACATCCCGGGGAACGACCCTGGAAAAAGATGGGGTGAAGTTGTTGACCATTGAGCATGTATTGGCTGCCATAACCGGCCTGGATATTGATAACATTATTGTCGAGGTTGATTGTGTGGAGATGCCCATTATGGATGGCAGCAGCAAGTATTATGCTGAAGCCCTTGAAAATGCCGGTATAAAACAACAGGAAGCCCCACGTCAGTACTTCGAAGTCAAAGAAACAATCAGGTTTTACGATGAGGAAAAGGATTGTGAATTTATAGCTATCTCTTCTGATAATTACCGGATTTCCAGTATGATTGATTATGATTCGAAGGTACTGGGCTCACAGTTTGCCACCCTTGACAAACTGTCTGACTTCAAAGAAGAGATTGCACCCTGCCGTACTTTTGTGTTTTTGCATGAGCTGGAGTTTTTGCTCAACAAAAACCTGATCAAAGGTGGTGATTTAAGCAATGCCATTGTTTTTGTTGACAGACCGATAGAGCAGCAAGAGCTGGATCGACTGGCAGGATTGTTCAATAAACCTTCGGTGGCAGTACGCAACGAGGGTATTCTCAACAATTTGGAGTTGTATTTCGAGAATGAACCGGCCCGTCATAAGTTGCTGGATATCGTTGGCGATCTCACCCTTGCTGGCAAACGCATCAAAGGGCATATTGTTGCCAGCAAGCCGGGTCATGCATCCAATGTGAAATTTGCACGCCATATCAAAAAACTCATCAAAAAAAGAATGGCCGATGAATTGATACCCAAGTATGATCCTGATCAAAAGCCCGTTTTTGATATCAATGAAATCAAAAGGATGCTTCCCCACAGGTATCCATTTCTGCTTGTGGACAAAATCATTGAAATCAGCGAGTCGCATGTTGTGGGTATCAAGAACATCACCACCAATGAGTCGTTTTTTACCGGGCATTTTCCCAAAGAGCCCGTTATGCCCGGCGTACTGCAGATAGAAGCGGTGGCACAAACTGGTGGCATTTTGATCCTCTCGACGGTGGAAGACCCGGAAAACTACAGTACGTATTTTCTCAAAATAGATAATGTTAAGTTTAAGCAGAAAGTGATTCCCGGAGATACCCTTATCCTCAAATGTAGTCTTGTATCACCTGTAAGGCGCGGTATTTGCCACATGAAATGTGTGGGGTATGTGGGCTCCAAGGTTGTAATGGAATCAGAATTAATGGCACAAATCATCAAAAAAGTAAACGAATAATGAATCAACCTTTAGCATACGTCCATCCGGAGGCTAGAATAGCCAGAAATGTTGTAATCGAACCTTTTGTGACCATTCACAAAAATGTTGAAATAGGAGAAGGTACCTGGATTGGCTCCAACGTAACCATCATGGAGGGAGCCCGAATCGGGAAAAACTGCAAAATTTTTCCCGGAGCGGTTATATCCGCAATCCCCCAGGACCTCAAATATGATGGGGAAGAAACAACAGTAGAAATTGGAAACAATACCACCATCAGGGAGTTTGTAACCATCAACAGGGGTACAAAAGCCAACTTCAAAACCACCATTGGAGACAATTGTCTGCTGATGGCTTATGTGCATGTGGCACATGATTGCGAAGTGGGCAACAACTGTATTCTTGCCAATGCCGCCACCCTTGCCGGCCATATCAATATTCATGATTTTGCCATCATCGGAGGACTCACTGCCGTGCACCAGTTCGTAAATATTGGGCCACATGTGATGATTTCTGGTGGCTCACTGGTAAGAAAAGATGTTCCCCCTTTTACCAAAGCAGCCAGAGACCCCCTGTCTTTTGTGGGAGTTAACTCCATTGGTTTGAGAAGAAGAGGCTTTACTTCGGAAAAAATCAACGAAATACAGGAAATTTATCGTATTATATATCTGCGCAAGCTTAATGTTACAAGGGCTATTGCTCTTATCGAAACAGAGCTTCCTGCAACACCCGAACGGGATGAAATCCTTTCATTTATCAGCAACTCCAGCAGGGGAATAATGAAAGGGTATTCTTTCCAGGAAAAATAGGGGTGCCATTGTGCAGCTTTCGGCAATCATTGCTTTTATATTTTGAAAATTACTTTACAAAATACCGGTAAAAAGTATAATTATCATTGGATTTTTCGCCATCTGGACGCTGAATTTTCAGCCCCGGGGCATTATGGTGTTTTGGGCAGCAATGGCAGCGGAAAGTCAACACTTTTGAAAGTGCTTTCGGGTATTCTTACACCCAGCGAAGGAGAAATCACCTGGCAATACCGGCAAAAAAACATCTCAGAGCAAGTGTTTCGTTTTGCCGGTATTGTTTCACCCCACCTGGAGCTCATTGAAGAGTTCACCCTGGAGGAAACGCTGAGATTTCACCAGCAATTCAGACCCATTTTACCAGGTGAAAGCATTGGATCAATCATGAAAATATCCGGGCTTGGCAAAAGCAACCATAAACCCCTGAAAAACTTTTCCTCGGGCATGAAACAAAGGGTGAAAATTCTCCTGGCCATTATGTACGAGAATCCCTTGATATTGCTTGATGAACCTTGCTCCAACCTGGATCAGGATGCTGTGGCATGGTATCAATCTCTGGTAGAAAAATATGCCGGCAACAGTATCATGGTTGTTGGTTCCAACGACAAAGAAACCGAATGTTTCAGCTGCTCATCCTTCCTGAACCTTTCTCTCTGAAAAGTGCTGTTTTACTCAGGGCATGGTGCTATTCATCCCTGATGGAGGGATCGGTCACTTTACCCATAAACAGGATCGAGTTGCCTGTGTTTTCTTTAATGGCATAGAAGAAAGGCCGGTTGACTTTGAAAACGATTTGTTCTTCATCCACTATGGCTGATTTGCGAATCATAATTACTGCAGTGGACGCAGCTGCTTCTGTCCCTTCTTCCTTCACATCAATGAAAGCTTCGTGGACGATTTTATCTATTTTAAGATCGTCTTGCTGGGTCATACCGCTGAAATCAGCTTTGTTGGTAAAAGCTAAAGGCATACCCATCTGTGCCATCAGTTTTTCCAGCTCAAAATTCGAACGTACCTTAAAGGAGGGCAGAAAAACCTCTACAGCATTTTTGGCCAGGCTGCTGCTCATTTCATCAAAGGCCGGTGCATTCAATCCATTGATGAGGTGGTCCAGGCTGCTCTCTTCACCGGGCAAAACCACTACCATGGAAAAATCTTCACCTTCGTAAGGGAGTTCAAGCACCTGGTATTCATTGGTTTCATAGTAATTGAGGGTGTCTTTCATATACATAAAAGAGGTTTCTTGCCATTGATTTTCAGCTGTTTGAAATCGATCGGTGTGTGTGCGCTCCTGGTCAAAAGCTATTTTCCACTGCGACAAAAAGTAAATGGCATTGACCAACACCAGGCGGGTATCTTCAACCAGCATGTTGGGTTTGATTAGGTCTTTGATAAGATCGTTGGTGTGCTTTTCTACCCATTGATTAATTTCTTGGCGGATGGCTGCCCGGTCACCCGTATAATCTACCTCATAAAGTGCAGACTGGTAAAAGGCTTCGATAAGATCGAAGTAGGCAGGAACAAAGTGAAAATCCTCCTGAGGCCAGAGTGAATTGGCAATTTTTAGTTGTTCCTTTTTTTCTCCTTTTTCTCGTATTTGACTCACCCACTGGTGGAACCGCGGGTGAAAATTGTCCTGGTTGGCGTCGAAGTGCAACGTTTCGCTCATCTGGTCAGCTGTTTCGCTCCGGGCTCCTGCGTAAGTCATGGCCATGGCCGTACTGATGCTGAAGGGGGATATCACCAGGTTGTCATCGTGTTCATGCTGAGTAGCTTTAAAAATATCAAATGCAAACTTGTTGTTTTGTATGTGCATGGGTTCCTGACTTTCAGTGGCATCTATTTGTGATGATTTTTGACGAGTTGTGCTACATGCAGTCCATAAAAAGCTGGCAGCTAACATCAGTACAACGGCTTTAAATGCAGTTTGCTTTTTCATAATATCTATTTTAATGTATTTAATTTGTTAAGGGACATGTACAACTTCTATTCCAAAAACGGTACTTCTATCTGGATTTGGGTGCCCTTGTATTTCTCCGATTCAACAGAGATATGCCCTGATATTTTATCAATGAGGGTCTGGCAAATGACAAGTCCCAATCCCACACCTTTTTCCTGGTGAGTTCCAATGGTTTTGGGGTGGGGTGTGTCCAGCCGGAAGACGTTATTGGCCACATCTTTTCCCATCCCTACACCATGATCTTTAATAATAAAATGCTGGCCATCTTTCCCGGGTTTCACTGTTACAACTATTTTTCCTTTCTTGGTACTGTACTTGATGGCATTGTCAATTACTTCTGTGAGGATGTTTTTAAGAATGTTTTTGTCTGACTTAACGACTGCATCTTCGGGAACCTGCAAAGAAACAACCATCTCTTTTTGGCTCAGATAATCCCTAAAGCCTGCCAGGAT
>SLQX01000036.1 GCA_007131245.1 Bacteroidales bacterium | reverse complement strand
ATGCAGGGATTTCCTACCCACTCAAATAAGAGGTGGTTTGCTGTTTTTTCCTTTGCCCGGAGGGAAGTTTATTAATTCTTGATTCATGGTGGTTAATAGTAATTGATTTCGCTCCACAGTACCCTGGCATTTGTCTTATTCTAACGAACTTATTAAAACATTTATTGAATGAAAAAAAAGATACTAATAGTAGATGATTCAGAAAGCATTCGGGAAGTAGTTGTTTTTACCCTTGAAAATGCGGGATTTGATGTTCTGTCAGCCGTTGACGGGCAGGATGCCTTAGATCATCTGGATGGAAAGCACTTGGATCTGATTATCACCGATCTCCATATGCCCCGGCTTGACGGTATTGGCCTTATTAAAGAGATCCGGAAAATGGATGTTTATAAGTATGTCCCTATATTGTATCTTACCACCGAATCGCAACAAAGTATAAAGATGGAGGCAAAAAAAGCCGGTGCTACAGGCTGGATTGTAAAACCTTTTATGCCTGAAAAACTCATTGCAGCCATTGGTAAAATTCTCAAATAAGCAAACTTACTCCACCCTTTGAAAGGGTTTTGCGTTAAAAGTTTATGGTAAAACGATAATATAACTACACCAATCAAAATGGAAAAAACTATAGTAATTGTTGATGACTCTGAAAGCATCCGTGAAGTGGTAGGTTTTACGCTGAAAAATGCAGGGCACAAGGTTTTGTCGGCGGTAGATGGTAAGGACGCCTTGAAATTTTTTGGAGGTGATAAGGTTGATTTACTGGTTACCGACCTCCATATGCCAGAAATGAATGGAATTGAGCTGATCAAAGAAATCAGAAGTAAAGATAATTACAAATTCATTCCTATTCTGTTTCTTACCACCGAATCACAACAGGTAAAAAAAATGGAAGCTAAGCAGGCCGGAGCCACAGGGTGGATCGTTAAACCTTTTGTACCTGAAAAACTGCTTGCAGCAATCAGTAAAGTTGTCAGATAAATGGAACAGTTTAAAAAGAAATTTTTGGAAGAAGCCAGTGACTTAATCAATAGTCTGGAGGATGTTTTGCTGAAGCTCGATGAAGACCCAAACGATGCTCAAATCATTGAGGAGATTTTCAGGGTAATGCATTCATTGAAAGGGGGGAGCTCGATGTTTGGCTTTGAAAAAATGGATGGCTTTACCCATGAATTGGAAACGGTTTATGACTTGATTCGCATTGGCTCGCTGGAGATAAACAGGGAAATTATGGATATAACCCTGGCAGCTGTTGACCACCTGAAAGTACTCCTGGAAAATGGCGATGAGTTGGATGAAAGGGGGCGGAAAAATCACCAGGTGCTGCTGGAACGGATACGCAAGATTACCAACAGCAAGGAAATACAGGAAGAAAAAACGAATCAGGGTGAAGATAAAGACCGGGAGCTAACGGAAGATAAATCAAGGCTGTTGGAAAGTGCTCCTACCTACTTCATTACCGTAAAGCCCCATGAAGAAATTTTCAATAACGGAACCAATCCTCTACTGCTGATTGATGAGTTACATACCCTGGGTCATTGCAAAGCCTTTGTAAAACAACATAAACTACCTCTTTTCGATGAGCTGGATGCCGAAAGTTGCTACCTGGAGTGGGAGGTGTTTTTGTCAACAGACCAGTCCACAGACGATATCATGGATGTGTTCATCTTTGTGGAAGATGTTTGTGAGGTCAATATTCACAAAATTGCCCGGGAGAATCTATTGGCCATAACCAGCTTCACCAGCGAACTGGTTAATTTTATAAAAACAGACAAAGAAACTGATGTTGAAGCGTTGAAGAGTTTGGTGGAAGATGTTCAAAACCAAAACCAGGAAGAAGATGCAGAACAAATCAGGCTGAAAGACCTTTCTTCCCAGAAACAAAAAGCCAATATCAGCAATATACGGGTATCATCAGACAAACTTGACGATTTGATGAACCTGGTAAGTGAGCTTGTTACCACACAGGCCAGCCTTAGCCTGTATGCTGAAACTCATCAAAGCCCTGAACTTGCTTCTATTGCTGAAAACATCGAAAAAATATCGCGACAACTTCGTGACAACACTTTTGAAATATGTCTCATACCCATAGAAACAATTATGATACGTTTCAAAAGGCTGGTGAGAGATCTTTCCAATGAACTGGACAAAGAAATCCAGTTTATTGCTGAAGGTACCGAAACAGAGTTGGATAAAAGTATTATTGAAGGGCTTACAGACCCCCTGATGCATATTTTCAGAAATGCCATTGACCACGGTATTGAAAGCGCAGAAGAACGCCTGCAAAAGGGGAAGCCAAGACAAGGAAGAATTGTCTTAAAAGCGTATTATTCAGGCACCCATGTTTTTTTGCAGATCAAGGATGATGGTAAAGGTATTGACGTGGAAAAAATCCGGCAAAAAGCCATTAACCGGGGTTTCATAACTCCTGAAACACAACTTTCTTATAAAGAACTACTCAACCTGGTATTCCTGCCCGGCTTTTCCACTGCAGCAATGGTTACCGAATTGTCAGGGCGTGGTGTTGGCCTGGATGTGGTGGTGAAGAAAATCTCGGATATCAGAGGGGATGTAGAAATTGAATCGCAGCTGGGTGTGGGAACAACCATAACCATTAAGCTGCCACTGACTCTTTCAATTATCGATGGATTGTTGGTGAAAATAGACCACACACATTTTGTTCTTCCCCTCTCTTCTGTTGATAAATGTTTCGAAGCTTCCAATTATGACGTGCAAAATGCCTTTAATAATAAAATTGTATTAGATGGTAAGCAAGTACCGCTGGTGCACCTGAGAAAGGAATTTGATATCAACGAAAATAATCCTGATTTGCACCAGGTTGTTCAGGTTAACTATGATGATTACAAGATTGGCTTATCGGTAGATTCGGTAATCGGCGAATACCAGGCTGTGCTCAAGCCATTGGGAAGGATGTTTAAAAAGCAGGAAATCATTTCAGGGGCAACCATTCTGGGGGATGGAACCATCGCACTGGTTCTTGATCCTGCTAAAATTATCAGTACGTTCGACCGTGAAACCATAATGAAAAGAGAGCAATTGAAACAAACTACAGATGTTGATACCTGATTTTAAGCCATAGAGAAAGGTTTTGCTAGAAACAACAACTTGTTATAATTATAAAAAGCAAACATATGTGTGACGTGAAGGTGAAAATGAGTTACAGGAATATCCACAGAGCATTGTTGTTAGCTTTGCTGTTATTCAGCAGTGGCCATTTGTGGGGCCAGCCCCAATGGCTTGTCGCTGACCGTCCAGGTTTCGCCACAGGTACACATGCGGTTACCCCAGGTAATGTATACCTGGAGCTTGGGTATCAATATAGCTTTAAAAATAATAATGTGTCTTTCAGTGAGTTGCCTCTGGTGAATTTGCGGTTTGGTCTTGTACAAAACTGGGAAGTTTTTGTTGAATGGGAGGGATGGGGAGTGAATCACAAAGCCAATGCCTACACTTCGGATATTGCCCTGCCCACACTGGGCTCAAAATACAGGTTGCTTACCGCGGATGAATATAATATTACATTGCTGGGTTTATTGCAAGCTGGAGATGATGAAGGGAAAGTTATAACAGACCCCGCTCTGGCCATATTGTGGGATTATGAAATGGGTGATCAATTTGAGCTGTTTGGAATGGGGCAGGCGGGATGGCAGGTTGAGCCGTCGATGGCTGAATGGGTTGTGGTGATGGGGGTTGGTATGGAGATTAATACAAAGACCGAGACTTTTGCTGAATACTACACTGTAATACTGCCAGAGGTCTCCCAGGTGATGCATGGAACGGAGTTGGGCCTTATGTATAAGCTAAACCCCGATATTCAGGTTGATGTATATGCAGGCATTGGTCTGAGCGAATATGCGGAACACTATACAGGTCTTGGCATTGCCAGGAGGTTTTGATTTTAAAATGAACTGAACCAAATATCTATTTTTTCACTAAAATTTATAGTAACATGAGCGAAACAAAAGCAACCGGCACAGTCACCTCTTACCTGTCTTTTCAGCTGGGTAATGAGATGTTTGCGGCCGATGTGGGCAAAGTTCTTGAAATATTAGAGCTCAGGCCCATAACCAAAGTACCCCGTTCACCGGAATATATGAGGGGGGTAATCAACTTGAGGGGCAATGTGTTGCCCGTGCTGGATACCCGAATCAAGTTTGGGATGGAAGTTAAAGAAGACACCATTGACACCTGTATTGTGGTGCTTAATGTTCTTATGGAAGGCGAGCCCCTGACCCTGGGAGCACTGGTAGATTCGGTGGAGGAAGTGCTTGAACTGGGTGAAGGAGATATCGAGCCACCACCCTCCATTGGCAGCAAGTTTAACCCCGAATACCTCCACGGAATGGTAAAGAGGGATGAAAACTTTATCATGGTGTTGAATATTGATAAAGTATTTTCGGTGGATGAGCTTGTAATTGCAACCCAAACAGCTGATGAAGCAGCTGAGAAGGTGAATGAAAAAGAGTAAGTTGATACGGCACCAAAAAATAATTTGTATTGT
>SLQX01000121.1 GCA_007131245.1 Bacteroidales bacterium | reverse complement strand
GCTCAGGGTGGAACAGAACCCTACGAAGGAGTGGGTGAATTTACCGTGGGTGTGGGTACCCATGAGTTTATTGTAACCGATGCCAATGACTGTGTATCAGTTGTGGAAATTACCATCGAAGCACATCCTGTTACGGAGGTTGTTTGCCGTGAAGATATCCTCATCGGAGAGTTTGCTCATACCATCACACTGGAAGGTTCTACCCCTGAAGGTGGTGTGTATGAAGGCCCGGGAGTGAGCTTTGATGAAGATGCAGGTCAGTACCTGTTTTCAGCATCTGATGCAGGGGTGGGTGTCCACACAATCACCTATCTCTACGAAGATGAATACGAGTGCTTATATGCATGCGAGTTTGAAATTGAGGTGTATGAGATGCCTGATTTCACTTGTTTGCCAGACATAATGGTATGTAACGATGATGAAGTTGTTGAGCTGGAAGATAGCGCTTTCCCCAATGGAGAGTTTACAGGTGAAGGCGTTGCCGATAACAGCTTTGACCCCATGGCTGTTAATCCGGGTGAGTATACCATTACCTATACCTATACAGATGAGTTTGGCTATGAATACTCCTGCACATTTATCATTGTGGTGAACCCCGTTCCGGTGGTGACACTTGAAGCATTCGAACCCGTTTGCGACAATACGGTCATGGCTCTTGAGGGTGGTTTACCCGAAGGAGGACAATACTACATTGATGGTGTTGCTTCTGATGAGTTTGATGCGGAAGCCCTTGGTACAGGCATGTATGAGATTACTTACATCTACGAAAATGAGTTTGAGTGTGTAAGTGAAGCCACCCAGACCATTGAAGTACTGCAGTCACCCTGTTTCGAGATTACGGCAACCGATATCAGCTGCTATGGCTATGAAGATGGAAGCATCTTTGTGGATATCGACAGCGAATGTGGTGACGTGGTTGATATTTGCCTTGAGTATGCAGACGACGATAAGCAAAAGTGTGATACAGATAAGTTCCTGGGTTATGCAGAGTTTGAAAACCTTGTAGCCGGAACCTATTATGTAGTGGTAACCGGAGCCAATGGATGTGTAACCGTTGAAGAAGTGGTAATTGGTGAACCTGAAGAACTTGTGGTAGTTGCAGAAGTTGAGCATGCTGAATGCTACGGAGAAACCGGTAGTGCTACATTGGAAATAACCGGTGGTACTGAGCCTTACTCTGTTGACTGGGAAGGTGCTGACCCCGATGCGCTGTATGCAGGTACTTACACTGTGTTTGTAACAGACGCTAATGATTGCTTTGCTGAAACCACCATCACGATTGAACAGCCCGCAGAAATGGTAGTAGATATTGTCGCCACGGATGCCACATGTGCTGAAAATAACGATGGCGAAATTTCGCTGACCATTGAAGGGAATACCATCCGCTACATGATTAGTGTTACTGGTGATAGCTTTGATGAATATGTGGAGATTGACAATGTTAATGGTCCTGTAACCTGGTCTACAGGTTCAGTATTGGAGCCTGGTAGCTATACCATCGTTATTACCGATGAAGAAGGTTGTTCGTTCTCAGATGAGCTGTATGTAGGTGCACCTGAACCTTTGGTAGCCACTGCCCACGTTGAGCAGCCCCTTTGTGATGATGACAATGGAAGTGTTTCCATAGAAGTGGTTGGTGGTACAGAACCTTACGAGGTACACTGGAATGACCTTGATCCGGATAATCTCACAGAAGGGAACTACAACATTTGGGTAACAGATGCTCATGATTGTGAAACCTCTGTAAGCTTCGAGATTGTTAATCCCGAGCCTCTGCAAATGACGGCTGACATCACCCACCTTGAAGAATATGGTGATGGATCAGGCGCAATCAGTCTGAATGTTACAGGTGGTACACCCCCTTACGAGTACATGTGGGATAACGGAGAGATAACCTCCACCATTGACAACCTACAGGCGGGTACCTACTTTGTAACAGTGATTGATGCAAACGGATGTATCATCTCTGATGAGTTTGAAGTAACCCACCCGAGTATATTGGTAGACCTGGGAGTAACCATCGAGGTTGATATCCAAACACCCGATCCCGAAGAGGTTGATGAACTGATATTTGCTGTGGTTGTGACCAACCATGATGAAAAGGAGGATGCCACCGGGGTTGTGGTTGAAAACATCTTACCCGATGCATTCCCCTATATCCTGAGGTTGGATGATGGTACCAGCGGAAATTACGATCCGTTAACCGGAGAGTGGGAAATTGGTACCCTGGCTGCAGGAGAGCATGTCATTCTGGTATACAAGACTGAAATGTTGCTCACCGAAGAAGAAAAGTCCAATCAAATGGCTGTGAATGCTGCTGAGATATTGCCATTCGACCAGATTGACCCCGACCTGTCCAACAACTATGATGAAATCGTAGTAACGGTAGGAGAGTCCACTGGTGGTGATGACAATGGTATTGAAAGCAATGGCTCCATGGCCTCGCAACTGGCCTTGCGCAACCATAGAAGACTGGTTGAGAGCAACCATATAGCACGTGCTGAAAGGACCGAGATCATGGCAGGATTTAGCCATATGGATATCCTGACAGGCTCACTGAAGACAGCTACCGTAGATGGGCAGCATGCCACTGATATTAGTATGTTGCTTCCTGAGGAAGGGCCTGCACAAACCAAGGCGTATGTATCTACACCAGCTGACTTGCTGGGTATTACCAACGCCAGAGAGATATTCTCAGTGGATTACCTGCAGGAGAACAACGCTCGCAGGGCAGCTATTCTTGCTATCTCAACCGAGCCATCCACCGTTTACGAACACACCAAGGTGATTTGCGACCGACTGGTAGGTGCTGAACTGCGTAATATCGAAATGATTGAAATTGCAGGAAAGCCCTTTATCTTGTCCAAACTGGTACACCCCGGTGGTTATGTTGACTACGCTGTTAGCTTTATTGCACAAAGAAACGGAAGTGAGTTTGTGGTTGACAACCGTTGGTACAATGAAGAGTATAAGCTCCAAAACTCTGATGATGTATTCAATTTCCAGGTATGGAGTGTTACACCACAGTTTACTGCAGAGTTGGTGGAAGAGATTCTTGAAATGATGGAAGACAATGGCGGTGTTGCTTTCCGCAACGATGAGCTCACTCCGGCTATTCCACAGGTGTTTGTACACAGTGGTCGCTATGCCAACGGCGGGTTAGAGCTGAACATTGTCAACAAAGCTGGTGCTGATCAAATCACCATTTATGGTAGCAAAACCACTGTTGAAAATGGTGCAAGAGAGCCTATGGAGTTGACTGTAGATATTCCAACGGATACTTACTCAGAAGTGTTTGTGCCCACAGGATTTATCTTTGATGCCGGATTCTCTATCACCAACAATAAAGACAATGCACCCGATGTGCTTTACTATGCCGATGGTGCGTGGATGTTTGATTACGACCCGGGTAATGCTACTGTAACCAACTTTACCACGGTAGCTGAAACCATGGAACCCAACACCAAGGACCACAAAGTGGAAAGAGACGCATCATTCCAGGGCAGGGTCCGTACATGGGCAAGCATGTTCAGAGCACTTTCGCCACGTAATATGCCTGTAGACCTTAACGGTTACGATGAGGTGGTGTTTACGGCAAGCGGTGAAGGACGTGTTGAGGTTATGCTGGCCAAAGAAAGTATCCACCAGTGGAATGAGCAATTCCGTACAACCATTACCCTAACTGAAGAAGAGCGTGAATATCGCATTAGTTTCAATGACCTGGTTACCCGCCAGGGAGAGAAAGGCTTTTCACCAGAGGATGTGGTGTCTGTAGTGTTCAACCCACTGGGCAATGGAAATACCATCAGCGACTTTGATGTGAACATTAGGGAACTGAGATTCTCGTCCAGTCTGTTTGTGGAAAAACCCAATGCTACTTTCTATCCTGCATATCCTAACCCGTTTAGAAATCAGACAAGCATGAATATCATTGTTAACAGGGATAACCCTGTGAAGGTAGAAGTGATGAATGTGTTTGGACAGCATGTAGAAACACTTGTCAATGAAGAGATGACCACTGGAACCTATCAAGTGAGGTGGGAACCCACTGGTCAAAAACCCGGAGTATATATAATCAGAACCACTGTTGGAAATGATACCTATACTTCCAAGGTAATACTTCAAAAATAATCAACCAGGCAGTAGTGCCTGAAACAAAAGGGAGACACTCCATGGGTGTCTCCCTTTTTTTGATTTGGCTTTTATGATTTCACCGAATATTGTTTGCTTTGCTGAAAAGATTTTTATCAAACCATTCCTTATGATTCAATATTTTACATTATTTTTGATGAATATTGGATTTGCTGACATAGGTCAGGTTACGGAAAACTTATTAATCACTCAACAACCAAAAATCAAATAAAATGAAAAACATTGTAAAGGTATTGCTAATGGTCGTTATAATGACTTCCTGTGCAGAGGTGGAAAAGGAAAATCCATTCTTTTCAGAATACGATACTCCCTTTGGAGTTCCCCCTTTCCATCTGATTGAAGATGAACACTTTTTGCCTGCTTTTCAAGAAGGGATAGCAGAACAAGAGGCAGAAATTGATGCCATTGTAAACAACCCTGAAGCCCCAACTTTTGAAAATACCATTGAAGCGCTTGACTACAGTGGAATGCTCATAAACAGGGTTGCCTCGGTCTTTTATAACTACAACTCCACCATGATAACCGATAAGGTTCAGGGTATTGCTCAGGAGGTTGCTCCCATGTTATCTGAGCATGGCGACAATATCTACCTGAACAGCGACCTTTTTGATAGGGTTGAAGCGGTTTACCAGCAAAAAGATGAGTTGGATTTAAGCGGTGAACAAGCCATGTTGCTTGAAGAAACCTACCAGGGGTTTGTTAGAAGTGGAGCAGCACTTCCCGAAGAAAAGCAGGAGCGTTTCCGGGAAATAAACCAGGAATTGTCTACCCTTACGCTTCAGTTTGGACAGAATGTGTTGGCTGATGTCAATGAATTCAAGATGTTTGTTGATGATGAAGAGGATTTGGCCGGACTTTCCCGTTCTGTTATTGATGCTGCTGCAGAAGCTGCCGCTGAAGAAGGTCGTGAAGGTGAGTGGCTTTTCACCTTGCACAATCCCAGTGTAATGCCTTTCCTTTCTTATGCTGACAACCGTGATTTACGCGAGAAAATGAACCGTGCATATATTATGCGTGGTAATAACGACAATGACAACAACAACCAGGAAATTATCAACAAGCTGGTAGAGTTGCGCCTGGAGCGTTCCCAAATGCTTGGATTTGACAATTTTGCTGCTTTTGCCCTGGACAACCGGATGGCTCGTACTGTGGAAACGGTTGAAACTTTTCTTGCAGAGCTTTGGGAAGCCGCATTACCTATTGCACACGAAGAAGCTGAAATGTTGCAGGAACAAATTTATGCTGATGGGCATGATTTTGACCTGGAATTCTGGGACTGGAGGTATTATGCAGAAAAAGTACGTAAAGCGAAATTTGATGTAGATGAAGGAGAGATTAGTGAGTATTTCGAAATTAATAATGTACGGGATGGGATTTTTATGATTGTTGAAGAGCTTTGGGGGCTTCAGTTTGAACAAAGAACCGATGTCCCTTCCTATCATGCCGATGCAACCGTATGGGAAGTTCTTGAAGCTGATGGCTCACACCTGGGTTTGCTTTATATGGATATGCATCCCAGAAGCACCAAACGTGGTGGTGCATGGATGAGTAGCTTCCGCAAACAGTATGTTGATGAAGACGGAAAGTTTGTACACCCCGTGGTTACCATTAACTGTAACTTTACTTCACCCACGGGTGATCAACCAGCGTTGCTTACCTTTGATGAAATGACTACTTTCTTTCACGAATTTGGACATGCCCTGCATGGGTTAATGGCCAATACGCACTATTACAGCCTTTCCGGTACTTCAGTGCCCCGCGACTTTGTGGAGCTGCCATCACAGGTTCTTGAAAACTGGGCCAAACATCCCGACGTGATGAAGATGTTTGCCAAGCATTATGAAACAGGTGAAACCATTCCCGATGATCTGATTGATAGAATCCAGGAGAGTGGAAACTTTAACCAGGGGTTTGCTACTGTTGAATTCCTGGCATCAGGCTTGCTGGATATGGATTACCATACACTTGAGAGCTATGAGCCTTTTGACGTGAATGAGTTTGAAGCCGAAGTGCAACAACGCTATAATATGTTGGATGAAATCTACTTCCGTCATGGTAGCACCCACTTCCAGCACATCTTTTCGGGAGGTTACTCCGCCGGATATTACAGTTATATTTGGGCAGGTGTGCTAGATGCTGATGCCTTTGAAGCATTTGTGGAAACCGGCGACCTTTTTCACCAGGAAACGGCCCGTAAATTCAGGGAAGAGATTCTTGAGTTGGGAGGCACCCAGGATGCCATGGAGATGTATGTTAACTTCCGTGGCCATGAACCTGACATCGAACCGCTGCTCAGACAAAGAGGTTTGATTGAATAAATGAAAGGAAGGCGGTTTTGGAAAAATTTTCAAACTCGCCCATATAAAAAACCGGGAATGCAATTCGTATTCCCGGTTTTTTTTTGATAAATGAACTTGTTTGGCAACATGCAAGGCAATGTTGCTCCCTTTTGTGGGATAGCTTCCTGTTCCTGTCTTTTACTTCTTCTTTTTGTAGGTAAGAAAAGCATAAGGATAGGGGTTCTTCTCATCTGCTTCGAAAGCTTCCCTGTCTATGAGTTCCCACTTTTGCGTGTCAATATCCGGGAAGAAACTATCCCCTTCAAAATCGGCATAAATTCGTGTAATAAACATACGCCTTGTATGGTGAAGATTTATGAGTTGACGATATATTTCACTACCACCAGCTACAAATACTTCTTTTTCGTTTTTTACTTCGCAGATGGCATCCTTAAGATTGTTCACCACCTTACACCCTTTGGCATCATAATTTTCCTGTTGGGTAATTACAATGGTTTTGCGTCCGGGGAGGGGTTTGCCGATGCTTTCAAAAGTTTTGCGCCCCATCAGGATGGTATGTTCCATGGTAAGCTCCTTAAAATGCTTAAGATCGGCCGGCATATGCCATAGCAGCTTATTGTCTTTCCCTATTACATTGTTGTTGGCAACGGCTGCTATAAATAGTAGTTTCATAGGATTTTGCTTTTGGGTTTTAAACGCAGTTTGATATTCTATACCGCCACTTTGGCTTTTATGTGTGGTTGCGGGTTATAATCCTTAAGGGTGAAGTCCGAAAATGTAAAATCGAAAATATCTTTCACCTCCGGGTTGAGAATCATACGTGGAGGTTTGCGGGGTTCTCTTTTTAGCTGCAACCTGGCCTGGTCCAGATGGTTGGTGTACAAATGTGCATCGCCTAAAGTGTGGATAAATTCGCCCGGTTGTAAACCACAGGCTTGCGCAACCATAAGGGTCAGCAGAGAGTAGGATGCAATGTTGAAAGGAACACCCAGGAAGATATCCGCCGAACGCTGGTAGAGCTGGCACGATAACTTGCCATTGGCAACGTAAAACTGAAACAGGATGTGGCAGGGGGGGAGGGCCATTTGTTCCAGTTCACCCACATTCCAGGCACTCACTAAAATTCTGCGGGAGTCGGGGTTGGATTTAACCTGTTCAATTACCTGGCTGATTTGATCCACTTTGCCGTCAGCAGCACCCCAGCTTCGCCATTGCGCACCATAAATAGGGCCAAGATCTCCCTTGTCGTCTGCCCACTCGTCCCAAATGCGCACACCATTTTCTTTCAGATAGCCTGTGTTGGTATCGCCTCTGAGAAACCACAACAATTCATGGATGATTGATTTCAGGTGTAGTTTTTTGGTCGTTAGCAAAGGGAATCCCTCAGACAAATCAAAACGCATCTGGTGACCAAATATACTCAATGTGCCTGTCCCGGTACGATCCTGCTTTGGGGTGCCGTTTTCAAGCACATGCTTCATGAGCTGAAGGTATTGTTGCATTGTAAAGTTGTCGTTGAATGTATAGCTTGTATTTGGGCTGTGTTAGGTGTAGTTGCCATAGTATCTTGTCAGTGGCAGCTTTTAGTTTTTGCATATCCTTAAACCAGAGCCCTTTTCTTGAACCGTTCAAAGTTATGGTTTATGAGGTTGAAATGCAAGAGAATTAAAGAACATATATGTCGAATAAAAATTCGTTTATACACCCTTTGTTAACAATAAAAGGGTTTAAACTGTTGGCTCAAACCCTTTTATTCGTGTGCAAGTGCAAAGATGTTCCGGTTTTTTTCTTTCTTTTGTTGCTTAAGATGAATGATTCATTAGCCCAGAATCATACCTACAATGGTAGCGCTCATCAATCCTGCAAGGGTACCACCCAGTAGTGCCCGCATACCAAACTGTGAAAGCAAAACACGGCGTGTGGGTGCAAGTGATCCAATTCCTCCTATCTGTATACCGATACTGGCAAAATTAGCAAAACCACAAAGCATGTAAGTGGCCATGATAATTGATTTGGGGTCAGCAAATGCATCCATTTCTTTGAGTTCTGCAAGGCTTACATATCCTATAAATTCGGTCATGATTATCTTTTCTCCCAGTAGCCTTCCCACCAATGTAATATCGGGCAGGCTAACACCAATGAGCCACATAATGGGAGCAAAGGTATATCCCAGGATGAACTGAAGTGATAACTGGGTATATTGTCCGTTGGTCATTTCAGCAATATTTTGGTTAAGATTGGTCCATTCGCCGATTTTGCCCACACCAAAATTGAACATGGCAATAAAAGCGATAAAAACCAGCAACATGGCAGCCACGTTGGCAGCAAGTCGTAATCCTTCACCGGTACCATTGGAAATGGCATCAAGCACATTGTTGCCGATACGGTCCTTTGAAATTTCCATGGTTTGGTCTATTTCTTCGGTTTGGGGATAAAGGATTTTGGTAATTACCACGGCACCGGGGGCAGCCATGATGGATGCTGCCAGCAAGTGTTTGGCAAAAATGAGCCTTTGGACGGGGTCATCACCTCCCAGAAAACTTATGTATGCCGCAAGAACTCCCCCCGCCAGCGTGGCCATACCTCCGGTCATTACCAGCAAAATTTCTGACCTGGTCATGTTGGGCAGGTAGGCTTTTATCATCAGGGGTGATTCGGTCTGGCCCAGGAAAATATTCCCTGCTACCGAAAGGCTCTCCGCTCCAGACAGCTTCAGGGCTTTGGTCATCAGCCATGCAAGGCCATAAACAATCTTCTGGATAATGCCCAGGTAAAACAACAGGCTGGTAAGGGCTGAGAAAAAGATAATGGTGGGCAACACCTGGAAGGCAAAAATAAAACCATACGTTTCTGTATCCAGAAACCCTTCAAAGAGAAACTCCGTTCCTGCTTTGGTGAAATCGAGAATAACAACGAATACCTTTCCTACCAGTTCGAAAAAGTATTGAATGGCAGGTACCTGTAGTATGCCAAAGGCAAGCAATACCTGTATGGCTAAACCAATACCCACTACTTTCCATGAGATGGCCCTGCGGTTGGCACTAAAAATCCAGGCAATGCCAATCAGTACAAACATGCCGAATAATCCGCGCAAAATATTAGTGATACCAAAGGCAAAAGTTGTTACCTCAGCAGCTGTGTAGGTATAATAATAGCGGTATTGTTCATCGCTTAAAACCAACTCATCCTCTTTAATATCTTCTATGGAGAAGAACAAAGGCCTTTCCTGTCCCGATAACATATCTTCGGTTAACCTGGCAACTTCCACTTCCTGGTGGTAAAAAGTTATAACCTCTTCGCCAGAGGTTGCTTCGTACACCATAGAGTCTATCTCAAGTACAGTATCATCGGGTATGGGTAAAAGCACCAGCGTGTCAGCCTTCATATACCATGAACCCCTTGTAGAAATGTCTCTCACTGATAGTGACATGCTGAAACGGTTGTCTTCATCGTCAACAATGCTGATGGAGTCAGTATCTTCAACGCTTATTCTGTCTCCTGTGCTGAGGTCTGTAACTTCCTTAAGGTCCCAGTTCCGGTTAATCTGCACTTCGGCAGGCTGTGCTTGAAGGGCAGTATAGCTACCCATTAAAAAGGTAATAATAAGGATGAAAGGTAAATGCAGGTGGCGGTTTTTCTTTTCGCTCATTGTCTGATTTTTAAAAATTTAAAGCCAAACCCTTGTGTGTTGCCGGCGGGAATAAATTAACAACCAGCGTGCAAGGGCACATAGTTTTTAAACAGCGCCTGCAAACCTATTAAATTTTTTTTAAAGAAATAACAGCTTTGGAAAAATAATCGTATTCTTTTTGCAAGAACCTTATTTTTTAGAAGACTTTCTCTTGTTTATCTCATCTCTGATCTTTGAGGCCTTTTCATAAGCTTCTTCATCAATGGCTGCCATTAACAAGTCTTCCAGTTCTTTTATGGAAAGGTTTTCATAATCCGTTGAGCTAACAGTAGACGGATCTTCTGTAAACGGGCCCTCTTGTGAGGTCATTTTATCTTCATCCTGTAAAACAATACCTGCAGCACCCAAAATTTCTTCATAGGTATAAATGGCGCATTTAAAACGCACTGCAAGGGCTACTGCATCGGAAGTACGGGAGTCTATTTCTACCTCTTTTATTCCGTCAAAACAAATAAGCTTGGAGTAAAAAATACCTTCAGAAAATTTATAAATGATAACTTCCTTGATGACAATATTGAAGGTTTGGGCAAAGTTTTTCAATAAATCATGGGTGAGAGGACGGGAGGGTTTCATCTTTTCCAACTCAATGGCAATGGCTTGTGCCTCAAAGCTTCCAATTATGATGGGTAACCTTCTTTTTTCACCGTCCTCGCCAAGGATCAATGCATAGGCACCTGATTGCGACTGACTGTAGGAAATTCCTAAAATTTCAAGTTTTATTTTCTTCATTAAACAATAGCTCTTTATTGTTTGGTTTCCACTTTTTTGGGGTTCTCATATGCATGATATACAAAATTAGCTTTATTTTATGATTTTTGCATACCTGTGGTGTATTTTTCAATTCACGGATTCACTAAAACGATAAAGCTCCTCATTGAATCCAACGCATTATGGCCCTCTGTGTTCAATAATAAAATGATTCTCTTATAGAAATTCTAGGGAAAGTGACATTCTTCTAAGTTGCTGTATCACACGTATTTGAAAAAAACCTTGCAATAATTTACAAATAAATGTTAATGCGAAAAAATTAATTTCTAAATTTGGTGCACATTTAAATCAAAACTATCAAAACACAGTGTTTCATTATTAAAAAAGGAGGGATACAATGCCTTTAATCTTTTGGTTAGTACCAGTAAGTGCGGTCCTTGCCTTATTATTTGCTTATGGTTTTTTCCGGCAAATGATGCGGCAGGATGAGGGCACTGAAATGATGCGAAGAATTGCTGAACATGTCCGGAAGGGAGCCTCAGCGTATTTAAGACAACAATACAAAGTAGTTATTGTTGTCTTTTTTGTTATTACAATCATATTTAGCATCCTGGCCTATGGGTTAGGAGTGCAAAATCCCTGGGTGCCTTTTGCCTTTATTTCCGGAGGTTTTTTCTCCGGGTTGGCAGGTTTCTTTGGGATGAAAGCTGCCACCTATGCTTCAGGACGGGTGGCCAATGCCTGTCGTAAATCTTTGGATGGTGGTTTACGACTTGCCTTCCGCAGTGGAGCTGTCATGGGTCTGGTGGTTGTAGGCCTGGTGCTTGTGGATATTTCTGTTTGGTTTATCATCCTCAATCAGTTTATCCCTGAAACGGCCGATGGGTATAAATTGATGACCATTACGGCGGTCATGCTCACTTTCGGTATGGGCGCTTCTACGCAGGCTTTGTTTGCCCGTGTGGGTGGTGGTATTTATACCAAGGCAGCCGATGTGGGTGCCGACCTGGTGGGGAAAGTGGAGGCCGGAATACCGGAAGATGACCCCCGAAATCCTGCAACCATTGCCGATAACGTAGGTGACAATGTGGGTGATGTTGCCGGTATGGGTGCCGACTTGTTCGAGTCTTTTGCCGCATCTATTCTTGCTACAGCACTGCTCGGTGCAGCTGCCTTTATGGGGGCTGACCCTGCCACTGAGCAACTGTTTGGGTTGGATGTTCAAACCAATGCGGTGATAGCCCCTATGTTGATTGCTGCAGTGGGAACACTTCTATCCATTGCTGGTGTTTTTATGGTTCGAACCAGAGAGGGTGCAACCCAAAAGCAGTTGCTTCACTCCCTGGGAACAGGGGTAAATGTAAGTGCCTTTTTGATTGTAATTTTCTCTTTTCTCATTTTATATTATTTGCAATTACCCAACTTTGTTGGTATTTGGGGTGCCATTGTTATAGGGCTGCTTGCCGGAATCGGTATTGGACAGTCTACTGAGTATTTTACTGCCTCAGCCTATAAGCCCACCCAGCGGATAGCAGCATCCAGCCAAACAGGCCCTGCAACAGTAATTATCAGTGGTGTTGGCACCGGGTTGACTTCTGCAGCGGTGCCCCTGGGGATTATTGTGGTGGCCATAACGCTTGCTTTTTTGTTCGCCACAGGCTTTAATTTTCATGTGGATTATCTCAACTTTGGTCTTTACGGTATTGGCGTGGCTGCCGTTGGAATGCTCTCAACGCTGGGTATTACCCTGGCTACGGATGCTTATGGACCCATCGCCGATAATGCAGGCGGAAATGCCGAAATGTGCGGTCTTGGCCCTGAGGTCCGGTCTCGTACCGATGCACTGGATGCACTGGGCAATACAACAGCTGCCACCGGTAAGGGTTTTGCCATTGGTAGTGCGGCTTTAACAGCACTGGCCCTGCTGGCCTCCTACTTCGAGGAGGTACGTATGATGCTTGTGAAATTTCTGGATTTGCCCAAAGGAGATCCCAAAAGGCTTATCAATGGCCTTGATGCTCAGGATGCCCAATTTGTTGACTTTATCCACCACTATGAGATTCATCTTATGAACCCCATGGTAATAGTGGGTATTTTCCTGGGTGTGATGGCTGTTTTTCTTTTTAGCGGCATAACGATGAATGCAGTGGGACGCGCTGCCCAAAAGATGGTGGACGAGGTGCGTCGTCAATTTAAAACCATTGACGGAATTCTTGAAGGAGAGGCGGAACCTGACTATGCCCGTTGCGTGGAAATTAGTACCAAGGGAGCCCAGCGCGAAATGATGGTTCCTTCGCTGGTTGCTCTGCTAATACCTGTGATTGTTGGGCTTATTTTTGGAGTTGCAGGGGTGACAGGGCTGCTTATCGGGACGATTTCAAGTGGTTTTGCCCTTGCAATATTTATGGCCAATGCCGGTGGTGCATGGGACAATGCCAAAAAATATGTGGAGGAAGGCCATTTTGGAGGAAAAGGCTCTGAAGGGCATAAAGCCACGATTATCGGGGATACTGTTGGTGATCCATTTAAAGACACTTCCGGTCCCAGTCTTAACATCCTGATCAAACTGATGGTTATGGCATCAGTGGTAACAGTAGGAATTGCTGTGAGCTACAGCTTGCTGGGTCCATCTTTGTAAAAAAAACCAGGATGTATCGTTATATCCGCGGTAAAACCGGACCATTGAAAAGGTTAGGCGGTCTGTTTTTTATTAGTTGACGGTATGTACTATGAATGGCAAAAGGGGGTGGATCCCGCAGCAGCCTTACCAATGAAAAACCCCGGAGTCTTCCTGGCTCCGGGGTTTTTAAAAAAGGATGATTTTGCATTACAATACGAAATAATTCAAATCCTTTTGGTAAGAACGAACGATTTGCTAAAGAGCTAAAGTTTAGCTCATTTTTGGGCTACATATCCGGCATATATCCAGGCGCCACCGGCCATGGCCAAATCTTTGAGGAGCATGGTCATTGGTAATTGATTCCCTTCCAATGCACCAGGCAGATGAATGGTTAATGCAAATATCAGTAGCATTACTCCCAGTAAAAAAGCTCCCAGCTTATCATAAAAATTGATTACCATACTCACAGCGGCTGCAATCAAAGCAATACCTGTTAAGTATATCCAAAAAACTCCTCCCGGAATCCATCCGGGCACCATTCCTGCCATGTCTCCAGCACTCATAAAATGAAAGACCCCAAAAATTAAAAAGGGGATGGCAAATAAATACTTTCCAATTGTTTTGCTTAATACGTCCATAGGTTTAAGTTTTGGTTTGAAATTTTAAAATTTGTTTTTTTGTTTCAAACGATGTAAACACAAATATAGGAAAATTCTGCAAACATCCAAATCTTATAAGGGATTTTAGGCTATATAACGACAAGTGGATTGTTATCCTGAATTTTGCATATTTTTTGTTTTGCCAGATTTATTTTTTACAGCTATGGGGGCAAAAAGCACATGAGCGGTTATTGCATAAATTCCATTTGACAAAGGCTTTCTGTAATATTTTCAAAAACCTTTACCGGGGTTTTGTTTTTCTGACTGAAAACACTCAGTCCGTTTTCAGCAGCCTCACCCAGTTCTGCTATAAGGGGTATTTGCCCGAGTAAAGGGGATTCCAGTTCTGTAGCCAGTTTTTCACCTCCACCTTTTCCGAAGAGATAATACTTTTCATTAGGATGGGGGACAGGTGTAAACCATGACATATTTTCAATGACCCCTAAAATAGGGACGTCCAGTCCCGGGTTGTTGAACATGGATGCTGCCTTGCGCGCATCGTTGAGTGCAATTTCCTGGGGTGTGGTAACCATAATGGCCCCACTGATGGTAAGTTTTTGAATCACTGTTAGCTGCACATCTCCTGTGCCAGGGGGCAGATCCACGATGATAAAATCGGTCTCCTCCCAATGAGTGTTTTGAAACAGCTGCTGGGTGGCATTGGCCACCAAAGGCCCACGCCATATTAAACCCTGGTTTCGACCGGCAAAAAAGCCCATGGAGATAACTTTTACTCCAAATTTTTCGATGGGCTTCATGAGTTGCACACCACTGAATTCAAGTATCTCAGGTTTTTGATCCTCGATTCCAAACATACGGGGTATCGATGGGCCGTAAATGTCAGCATCCACCAATGCGGTTTTGTATCCATTGCGTGCCAGGGCTATAGCAAGATTAGACGATACCGTTGATTTGCCTACCCCGCCCTTGCCGCTGGCTACTGCTAAAATGTGTTTTACGTCGGGGAGTTCAATTTTTTCTATGGGCTTCATTGGAAAATAAATTAGTTAAATAATTGGTCTTATGCCTGTCCCGCCCTATGCGGGGGACTTGCATGGTCTTACTTTGTTGGTAAATAACATTTTTCATGTGCTTATAAGCTCACTTCGTTCGGTTCATCTTCTTTTGTGAGCTTTAGTGCTCGTGCAAGCTTTATGGGTGAAAATGTTTGGTATTTGTATATTGAAGTATAATCATCATTTGTCAAGCGCCTCTTTGGGTGGTAATAGTTTGAAATACTATTTTTTATGCTTTTGATAGAAACAATTGGAGAAGTTGTTTCTGGACATTGAGAACAAATTACAAAAATAGATTATTTTATGTTTTAAGTAAAACGATTACTTAAGCATCAATATATTATGAGTGATTTTTACACCGGCCTGCCTAAAAAGGATCCCTACAGGGCAGGTATTCATGGTATGTTCGATACATTTTTCTACTTTATCTGCATTGGCTACAGTTTTAATTTTCAGGGTAAAATGCACATGCGTGATAGTGGGGGCATTATCTTTTTGTTGGGCATCTGTTTCTACTTCCATCTTTTCAAACTGGAGGTGCATTTTTTTTGATACCATGGTGAAGATGGTTCCTACACAGCCGCTAAAGCTCATTAGACAAAGTTCAAGTGCGGTGGGGCCACTGTTGATACCACCCTTGGGTTCAGGTAGATCAATGACCATGCTATGGTTTCTGCCGTTGTCTACTACGGATTGGAATTGACGGGTCCAGAGAGATGTTGATTTCATAACTTTTTTGTTAAATTGTTGTTTGCTGAGGGCTCTGCCCGAAGTTTAGCCATGGAATGGATGCGGGAATTAGTCGTTGAAGTGTTTAATGGGAAATCCTTATAGTTTTTCAAAGGCCTGCTTCAGGTCGGCGATGACGTCTTCGGCATCTTCAATACCTATAGAGAAACGCACCAGGTCGTCGGTGATTCCTGCAGCCTGTTTGTGATTGAGGCTTACACCGGCATGGGTCATGGAGGCAGGATGCTGAATGAGGGTTTCCACACCACCCAGCGATACAGCCAGGATGGCCAGGTGCACATTGTCCATAAGCTTGCGACCGGCTTCGTAGCCACCTTTTAGTCCAAAACTCATCATACTACCGAAACCTTTCATCTGGGTTTTGGCAAGATCATACTGGGGGTGGGAGGGGAG
>SLQX01000017.1 GCA_007131245.1 Bacteroidales bacterium | reverse complement strand
TAAGGGGTTCGCGTCCGGTATGTGTAGCAGAAATGAGAGAATGGGGTATATCATTTCCCTGTGAGTCGAGGGCCTTAAAGTAGATTCTCATATTTGTTGAAGGCCTGTAGGCAGGGCCGCCGCCCCAGGCAAAGGGGTTCTCCTCCAGAATGTCATCGGTCAGGGTAACATCAAGAACCAGTTCAATCCGACCTCTTGTGGCATCCACCACCTTAATTTCGTTTATGGTATAAGGAGTGGCCTCCATAGCCTGGAATGGCAGTGGCCGGGTAAGAGGGTTCTCCTTCAGGTGGTTTTCGATACTTTCAGTCCATTGGGCGCTCAAGCTTTCCAGTTGTTCTCTGATTCGTCCTGATTCTTCGCGTGTTGTGGTTGCTCTTCTTTTGGCTTCCAGTTCCTGCCATTGAACAGCATATTCTTTTTCGATGGAGGGAACAGCCCCCAGGTACTCGTTGATGGTTCTGTGTGACTCATTGCTGCCACACTGGATAAATAACAGGGAGAGCAGGAAGCCTCCCGCAACAAGTTTTAGTGCTTTTTTCATCTGTCTAAATTTGATTAAAGTTACTAGATGGAACATCCAACAATACTCTTACTAAACTGGCTGACAGTTTGTTTACTGAATAGTCATACTCGTGTGTGTTTAAAAGTTAATCATGGATGTTTCATGTTTTGATTTTTTTAGGTTTGATAAAAATTGATTTTTGCCTGGCCGGAAATGACAATAACCTGCTGAAATCAGTGGAGGTTATTGTTGTCACATGTCTGAAGTGCTGCCATCTGATAATTTTGTCGGTTTGGCAGACAACCCCGGTGAGGACATTACTGCTTCACGATTCTTTCAACCCATTGCCTGCCCTTGTAATCTTGCATTTGAATAATATATACTCCATTGTGAAGATGGTCCAGGTTTAATGAGACTGATTTTGACTCATTGTCTAATTGTTTCTCCCAAATTACCGAGCCCAAAAGATCCGAGATCCTTGCATAAGAAATAATATCGGCATTCATCAGGTTAACATTGCCTGTAAATGGATTGGGGTACAGAAATGGCTTTTCCTCTTTTAGTGCCTGTATATTTACACTTTCCTGGTAAGTGGCTATGAGAGTAGCATCCCTGCCGGGCATTGTAAAATTTGTTGACACTGAAGAAGGTTCTTCCAGGTAAGCAATATCGGCTTCATCACCATCCCAGTAAAGAAAATCATAACCTTCTACTTCCCCGGCTGTAATCATTACCTGGTCTCCCTGTTCATAGAGTCCTTCGCCAATTAAAACCGGATCAATTTGAGATGGGAAGTGCTCAAGTGAAAGCAAAAATTCTACAGGTTCATCAAAATAACTGATGATGTTTGCAATCACATCCGTTCCGTCTTCTGTCAGAAGTCCGGTGTTATAAGAAAACACTATAGCTCGTGCCTGGCTGCCTGTTTTGCTTAAAACCGTTTTGTTATTTACATTGAGCGCATTTCTTCCCAATACTTCCCAGGTTTCAGGGTAATCGGCTTCCATGAAAAAAGCATCTCCCGATTGCTGAATGGTAATGGTTTCATCCATTTCGTATTCTGAAAGAAAGGAAGTATTGTCTTCCACGATTAAATCCCTGGCAGATGGGTTGATGTGAGAGTTCCATTGCCCGCCAATTACAGAGCCGGAGCTGAAAGCCGCAAGAATATTTATGCCTGTATCAAGTTGCTCCTCCATAAAATCAATATTTAATGAAGGGAATTCTATTCCGGTAATAAACTCAGCATCTGAAAAATCGGAATTAAAAATCCGGGAAAACCGCAAAAAGCTAACCTGGTACCCCTGCCCCACCAAAAAGTTATAATAATTATTTTCAATTGGGGTTAAATCCGGAACTCCCTGATCATTGTAACGGGTTATTATAAAAGCTACATTGCCCTCAGGAATATTTATACCATCAAAAGGAGCCTCTCCTTCAAGATAGTAATAGGCCAGATCGTTGAAGTTTTTCATGCTTTCGGAAAAGTTTGCCGGATCGTATGTAATTATCAGTGCTTTTCCTTCGGTTTGTTCATCCTCTCTGTATAGTACAGTTTTGTTTTCCTGATAATAAGTCCGGCCTATCACATTCCAGTCTTCCGGGTAGTTTGAAACAATGTAAGCTGAAAAAGCCTGTAACTCAGCCCTGAAATTCAAACTGGAAACAAACCCCTTAAAAAGAGCCTCACTTTCATCAATGATAAGTCGCTGATTGTTGATTACATTATTTACATCCCAGTTGCCTCCGATGGGTGCTGCAGAAGTTTTCATCAGCAATAGATTTTTTCCAAGGGCAACCTGGTTATTTATGCTATGGAGGTCGATACTCGGGTATTCCACAGCGGTGATAAGGCTTGCACCAGACAAGTCAGAATTACCCAACCTTCCGGAACGTATGAAAGTAACATCGTATCCTTGTGTAAGGAGTGTATTATAATGCGTATTTTCGGAGGCAGTAAGCTCAGGTGGATAGCTATCATCGTAACCGGAAATAATAAAAGCTGCATGTCCTTCAGGAACGATAATACCTTCATGGGGTGGAGTTCCTTCAATCCATTCTATGGCACGATCGGCAAAATTTTTCATTGCCTGTGTGTAATTGGCAGGGTCATACGTCAATACCAGTGCTTTTGTACCTTTCGAAGTGTCTTCTTTGTACAATACCGTTTTATTGCCTGAATAAAATGTACTTCCAATAATCGTCCAACCGGCAGGATACATGGATGTTATGGAAGCTGAATTGGGTGCTGTTTCGGCACGAAAATTCAAATTTGTGCTGAATCCGTCAAATAATGCTGCATTTTGCTCAATAATCAGTCTTTGGTTGTTGATCACATTGTTTACATCCCATGTGCCTCCTATGGGAGCTGCTGAAGTTTTTAACAGAAGCAGGTTTTTACTTTCTGAAAACAACTGGTTTATAGAATTTCGGTCTATAGTGGGATATTCTACTGCTGTAACTATAACCGCCTCTTCCAGATCCGATTCCGATAATTTTCCAAAAGGAACAAAGGTTACCGAATAGCCTTGTTCGAGCAACCGGTTATAGTGGTTGTTCTCTGATTCGGTTAAATCTTCGGCATCCTCGTATTCATTATTGGTTATAATAAAAGCCACATGGTTACCGGGAATTATTATCCCCTCAACCGGGGAGTCTCCTGTAAGCCAATGGATAGCAAGTGCAAGAAAATTTTTTGCAGCTCCGGTATAGGACAGTGGATTATAGGTGTAGACCAATCCTTTCCCATTGCTGTCTGAATGTTTTCTGAACAAAACAGTTTTTCTTGTTGCATAATGATTTGAGCCCGCAACAGTCCATCCTGCAGGCAGGTTGCCTGATATATGACAGGAAGGATTGCCGGTCTGCATGTGGATTCGGATATTGCTTTGATAACCATTAAAAACCTCGATATCATTTTCAATGATAAGATACCTGTGATTGATAACATTGTCTGTAGTCCATGTTCCGCCCAAAGGCGACCCGGAGTTATAGAGCAGCATTACCTTTTTCCCGTTAGTAATCAGGTTGTTGATCATTGTGGCATCAAGAGCTCCTTCTTCAGTTGCAACGATGAGATTGTAGGCCATTAAATCATCCCAGGCAGGGTTAGATCCCAGAACATCAGGAGATAAATTGAACCCATCCAGCAACCCCAAAACGGTATTTTCCCTGGTTGTCAGGTTGCTTTCACTGATAGCGACCAGCACTACTGCATTCACGTTGCCAAATACCAGCAAAAACATACTTAAAATGAATAGTTTTTTCATGGTTCTGTTTTTCTTTGTATCTATTCAAATTTCATTACTGTAGTATTAAATAACGAGCCTGCACAACATGCTTTATTCGTCATTTTGTACGGTTTAACAGTGAATAGTCGTCACTTTCGGGATCGAAGGCTTTAGGTCTTGAAGTCTCGCTCGCCTGCAGTTCCATCTGATTGTCAGAAAGAAATCTTATAATACCTTTGGAAAGAGATGGGTTTTGTTTTCCCTGTGCGATGACCATTTCCTCTAACATCTGTTTCTGCTCAGGTGAATATTCTTCTGACCCTTCAGAGAATTTTAATTCAACCGGAAACATTGTAATGTCAATCCACACAGGATCTTTTTCATAATCAACCTCATAGGTAATTTGCATCCGCATTTCTATTCCCTCTTCCATGAAAGCAAAATTGTTTCCACCCATTTTCATATCGCCCATACTGAAAATGGCACTGTTGTCTTTGTTAAAAACTATGGAATGAAAACTTTCCGGAGAGGGATGGGTGTTTGTCCACTCACCAATGTGAGGATCTGTGGGACCAGAACACCCTGCCATGATGAGAGCCAGTAATTGGGCTGCCATTAAATTTAATAATCTGTGTTTTTTCATGATTTTTGTTTTTTAATTGAATTAAAAGTGAAATGAGCAGATCCATGACAATACCATTATCATATACGCGGATGACTATATATCAAATGCTTCCGTTGGTTCACATTACTCATCTTTGATGCATCGTACAGAGCGCCCCCAGCTAATGTTTGATTTGTAACGAATCACACCCTCACC
>SLQX01000014.1 GCA_007131245.1 Bacteroidales bacterium | reverse complement strand
CCACAAAAACACTGGTATGTTGCTTTCCCCGGCCTTATCTACCCATTGGTTCTGATGATAAACGCGGGGTTCGTGATAGTATGGATAATTTTCAGGAAATACTATTTTATGTTTTCTCTCATTACCATTTTTTTGGGGTATAGTTATGTGCAAAGCTTTGTTCAGTTCAGCAATATCAGTAAACCCCTGCCCGAAAAGGGTGAAAACATCAGTTTGCTGAGCTATAATGTCAAAGTGTTTGATATATATAATTATGGTCCAAAGTGGGAGCTTAATTTTGACCAACGCAATAACATATTCAGATTTTTGGGTGAGAACAATTTTGATATCGTGTGTTTTCAGGAGTTTGTGCATGATAAAACGGGAAAGTTTAAAACAATGGATACATTGCCAACCCTAATGGCTGCCCAAAACGCTCATACAGGGTTTACAAGGTCTTCCAGAGACATTAACTTTTTCGGACTTGCCACTTTTACCCGCTTTCCTATCATCCACCAGGGGCAGATTGACTTCCCCACCCAAATGGGGAATCTTTGTATTTATACTGATATGGTAACACTAACTGATACCATTCGGGTTTACAATGTTCATTTCGAATCTATTGGCTTAAGCCCTGAGGACTATATGTTTGTTGAAAGCATGGCCAGTAGGGACCGGTTAGATGACAGGGAGTACCTTTGGCAAGGCGGCATACGCATACTAAAAAGGCTCAAGGATGCGTTTAGACAAAGGGCACGGCAGGTGGATATTGTAAAACGTCATATGCTAAGCAGTCCTTACCCTGTAATCCTCGCAGGGGACTTTAACGACACACCGGCATCGTATACATATCGAACCCTGACCCATGAACTCAAAGATGCATTTCTCAGCGGCCGGGGAATAGGCCAAACCTACATTGGTGCCTTCCCAGGATTTAGAATTGATTACATATTACATTCGCAAGAGTTCAAAGCTTTGAATTTTACCACCGGCCCCCAGAAGTATTCGGACCACCACCCCATTTGGGTCTGGTTAAACCTGGGGGCTCCCTGAACAAAAGTCTGTCGGTATTTTCCAGGCAGACTACATTAAAAAAACAGCGAAAAGCTAATTTTGCACGAAACTAAACATTAGGATTTATCACATAACTAACACGTAAAAATATAAAAATATGAAAAAGATTGTTCTTGTTTTTGTTTTTGCCCTGAGCGCATTGGCTCTTTCGGCACAGGGATACACTACAGGTGTGGGAGTAAGAGCAGGATTTCTGAGTGGCGTATCTGTTAAACATTTTATGTCGCGCCCTGATGCCCTGGAAGGGGTTGTGTTGATGCACAACCGCGGAGTAATGATTGCAGGCCTGTACCAGCGGCACACCAATGCCTTTGATGCGCCCGGTCTTTTTTGGTACTATGGCGCGGGTGCACACCTGGGCTTTTATGAAAGACGCTGGTCTCCTTGGTTTGATGATGACGAGAGAGGGTCTTTCAGCACTCTTGGGGCTATGGGTGTTGTTGGTATAGAGTATAAAATTGAAGAGATACCTGTTACTATTGGTGTTGATATCACACCCGCTTTTAACCTCATTGGTCATACCGGGTTATGGATGGGTTCCAGCCTGACTTTGCGATACACCCTTAACTAATCAGCAGAAAAAACATTGTTTAAAACAACTTTGGTTGATAACTCACCCCTGAGCCATTGATTCACTTCAACCTATTTTTATAGTTTTGTAAAAAAAATCTATGCCTTTTACCCTGAAATCAGAATTTAAGCCCACAGGCGATCAGCCTGAAGCCATTGCCCAGTTGGCACAAGGGTTGGAGGCCGGATTTCCCTTTCAAACATTACTGGGGGTAACCGGGTCAGGCAAAACTTTCACCATTGCCAACGTAGTAGAAAAAATACAGCGCCCTACCCTGGTACTGAGTCATAACAAAACTCTGGCCGCTCAGCTTTACGGAGAATTTAAACAGTTTTTCCCTGATAACGCGGTGGAATACTTTGTATCGTACTATGACTACTACCAACCCGAAGCATTTATTCCCACCACCAACACCTATATTGAGAAAGACCTGTCCATCAACGACGAAATTGAAAAGCTTCGGCTGAGCGCTTCCAGCGCCTTACTTTCGGGACGCCGGGATGTACTGGTGGTTAGTTCGGTTTCATGCATATACGGTATCGGAAACCCCGATGACTTCAATGAAAACATCATCCGCATCAACAAGGGCGATGTTATCAGCCGCAACAAGCTCCTGCACCGGCTGGTAGAGAGTCTTTACAGCCGGACACAGGTTGACTTTACCCGGGGTACATTTCGTGTTAAAGGGGATACCGTGGATGTTTATCCGGCCTACGCTGATTTTGCCTTCCGCATCCTTTTCTGGGACGATGAGATAGAAGATCTTGAAAGTTTTGACCCACTTACCGGTCATAAACTGGAGGACTTTGAACAAATTGCCATTTACCCGGCCAATATTTTTGTCACATCCAAAGACAGGATGGCCGGAGCCATAAGGAATATCCAGGATGACATGGTAAAGCAGGTAGAGTATTTTCACGATATTGGCAGACCACTGGAGGCCAAACGATTGGAAGACAGGGTAAACTATGACCTGGAAATGATGCGCGAGCTGGGCTATTGCTCGGGGATAGAAAACTATTCAAGATATTTTGATGGGCGGCGGCCGGGCTCACGCCCCTTCTGCCTGTTGGATTTCTTTCCTGATGACTACCTGATGGTCATTGATGAAAGCCATGTCACCATCCCCCAGGTGCACGCCATGTACGGGGGCGACCGTTCTAGAAAGCAAACCCTTGTGGAATATGGTTTCAGGCTTCCGGCTGCGCTGGACAACAGACCTCTGAAATTCGATGAGTTTGAGAACATGCTCAACCAGGTGATTTTTGTAAGTGCCACCCCTGCTGACTATGAGTTGAATAAAAGTGAGGGTGTTGTGGTGGAGCAGATTATCAGGCCTACAGGCTTGCTGGAACCCATTATTGATGTGCGGCCAAGCTTGAACCAAATCGATGACTTGCTGCATGAGATCAGCCTGAGAAATGAAGTGGGCGAAAGGGTACTGGTTACTACCCTTACCAAAAGAATGGCAGAAGAGCTTAACAAATACATGGACAACACCGGCATTAGCTCCAGATACATTCACTCGGACGTGGATACGGTTGAAAGGGTGGAAATTCTCAGGGACCTTCGACTGGGCGTGTTCGATGTTCTTATTGGGGTAAACCTGCTCCGGGAGGGGCTGGACCTTCCTGAGGTATCGCTGGTGGCTATTCTGGATGCCGACAAAGAAGGCTTTTTAAGGTCGGAACGTTCTCTTACTCAAACAGCAGGCAGGGCAGCAAGAAACGTGAACAGCAGGGTTATCATGTATGCGGACAAAATTACAGATTCCATGCAACGAACCATTGATGAAACCAACAGAAAACGGGAGAAACAACTCCAGTATAACCAAGAGAACAACATCACACCGGAGCAGATTAAGAAATCGGTAGAAGCCATCCACGGACAAACCTCTGTAGCCGATACCCGAACCAAAGCATCGCAAGCCTACGTTGAAAAAGAGGAGGTGGATATTGCCGCCGATCCGGTGGTTCAGTATATGAGTAAAGAACAATTACAAAAAGCCATGAATAACACCCGAAGGCAAATGGAAAAAGCAGCCAAAGCGCTGGATTTTGTAGAGGCGGCAAAACTCAGAGATGAAATGTTTGCCCTGGAAAAGATTTTTAAAGAAAAATACATGTAATATGAATCTCCACACTTTGCTTAAAAAGCATCAGCATAACTTTCACCCACTGTTTACGCCTGATTTAACACCCGAAAATACCTTGTTGATGGATTTCAGTATTCATAATGGTGAAGTAAAAAAAATCGACTTCCGGAATGTTGCCCAACTGAACAGCTTTGTTTTCAGTTCTATTGAAAGCAATGGCAAGTCTTATGGTTACGGAGGCTACCTGGAAGACAGGGAAGTATATCGCAGAAGCTCAGTTTTTGATACAATAGCAGGCGGAAGCCGAAGTATACACCTGGGAACGGATGTTTGGACACCGGCTGGAAAGCCTGTTCACAGCCCACTGGATGCAAGGGTTCACAGCTTTAACAACAATGATAATTACGGCGACTACGGTCCTACCATCATCCTCGCTCACCAACTGGAGAATGTGGAGTTTTTCACACTGTATGGGCACCTTACCCTAGAATCACTTCATGGTGTTCGCCAGGGAATGCAGCTGAAGAAAGGAGATAAGTTTTGTGAGGTGGGAGACTTTCCCGTCAACGGAGATTGGCCCCCGCATCTTCACTTCCAGGTTATTGCAGACATGAAAGGGCAGAAAGGGGATTTTTTTGGTGTAAGCAGCAAAGAAGAAATTGATGCGTTTAAAAACCTTTGCCCGGATCCATCGGTATTCTTTACCCGCTTACAGCAAGCCCTGTAGCATATTTATTTGTGAAAACCCAAATAAAGTAATAGTTTTGCACATTAATTTTTGGTTCATATAAAAAATAGTTTACAAACGTGGATATATTTAATAAAACCGAAGACATGGGGCCGCTGGGTCAGT
>SLQX01000135.1 GCA_007131245.1 Bacteroidales bacterium | reverse complement strand
GTGACTTCTGCGCCTCTTCCACCATACCAATGACCTTGGAAAGATAAGAGTCCTTTTCTGTGTGTTTTACGATAACCTTTATGGTGCCATTGTCGTTGATAGAGCCACCAATGACCTCGTCGCCTTTCTTTTTGGTTACCGGTTTGGATTCACCGGTAATCATGGCTTCATTGATGTTGCTTTCGCCCTCTTTGATTTCACCATCGGCAGGGATTTTTTCTCCCGGTTTTACCAGTATCAGGTCATCGGCTTTAAGATTTGAAATGGGAACGGTCTCGGAGTCATTATTGTCTTTGATGCGGGTAGCCTCAGAAGGCATGAGTTTAGCCAGTTCATCCAGTGCATTGGAAGCACCCATTATCGATTTCATCTCTATCCAGTGGCCCAGCAGCATAACCACGATAAGCGTTGCCAGCTCCCAGAAAAAAGTTTTTCCTTCCAATCCGAAAACCACTGCTGAGCTATACAAATATGCCACAGTAATAGCCATGGCGATAAGGGTCATCATGCCAGGGGCTTTGTCCTTGATTTCATCTTTGAGACCTTTGAAGAATGGCCATCCCCCATAGAAGAACACCAATGAAGATAAAGCAAACTGCACGTATCGGTCACCATCAAAGCGAAGCTCATACCCCAGTAAACCCTGTATCATAGGCGCCAGCGCCACAATAGGCAAACTTAGAGCGAGAGAAATCCAGAACCGGGTACGGAAATCCTGTATCATATGGGCGTGATGATCGTGGTGATCGTGCCCGGAATGGTCATCGTGCTCATGATCCTCATGTCCTTCATGATTACTATGGTCATCATGGTTGTGATGATCATGGTTTTTTTCGTGGTTTTGCTTTTCTTTTTCTTCTTTGTGGTGCTTATGGTTTGAGTCGTGGTCTTTCATCAGTAAAATTTTATTGATTCGGTCATATAGCCTGTCTCACTTTTTCAGCAAGAGAGCTCGTCAACGACAATTATCCGATGTGCTTTATCTTCGTTTCAGCTGCCCTTTCAGGGCGATGATTACGTTTGCTTTCGTTTACCCAAGGCGTTGCCGTTGGGCTGAAATGAATTGCCCTTTCAGGGCGTAAACGGTAATTCTAACTTATGCTCCATTACTTATGCCTTATTGTATTTACTTATTTTGTTTTTAATATGGTTCGTAATTCATGGTGCTCCAGGTTCTCAAGGTGCGGGCTGAAAGCCCAACTTAATTCAGCCCAGTGGCAACGCCCTGGGTTTATTGGCAAACCAATCCGCAGGGAGCCCTGTAAGGGCAACTTAAACACATCCACTAAATTACCAGCATTACCCCTGCCATGGCTATCATCAACAGGTCTTCCACCAGGGTAACATTGCCCAGGGGGAGTTTGAACACGGTTCCCAGGCAGGCGCACTGCACCTGATTGGGAGAAAGCATATTTCTGATCACGCCAATACTGCTGAAGCCCATGATGACAATGGTAGCCACATGGGTGGCGGGCAGATTGATGGCAGTGATGTACAGAACGCCCAACCCAAGTTCAATGAAGGGATACACATAACCGTAGCCTTTCCACTGCGTTGCCAGCAGGTCGTACATGGCATAAGAGCGGGCAAAGCCTTTCAGGTCTAGAAATTTAAAGAACGAGAACACAATAAAAAACCCCGCCATAAAGTAGCGCATCCAGTGGTGCCATGAAAAGGCTTGTGCATCGAAGGATGCAATGGCTGCAATACCTGCCACAAAAAGGAATATAAGCACCAGAGGTTTGTAGGTTTCCCAGTTAGATACTGCTTCTTGTTCAGGGATTGCCGATGCATGGGAATGGTTTCCTTTGTTTGGTGTATTGTTTTCAGCAACTTCTTCAGTGATGCGGTAATCGCCGGCATCAGCCAGAAGCTTGTCCAGTTGGGAACGTTCGGGTGTGCTTTCTGCCTCCACTTTTGCCGTTCCTTCCTGGTGGCTCACTTCTGCCGAAAGCACATCGGGATGTTTCAGCAATGCGCTTTTTACTTTGGCGGCACATCCCCCGCAGGTCATTCCGGACAAGGTGTAGGTTAATTGCATGGTGAAAAAGATTTTAAGATTTGGTTTCTCGCAAAGATTTCACGCTAAGAGTCCACAGGAGGCACAAAGGCATTCGCGTGTTTTGCGTTTGCCTTTGCGTTCCTTGTAGTTATAAAAGGTTTATCGGCTGCAGCAACCTCCACTGCTTTTCATGACCTGACCAGTTTTATCGTTGTCGGGGCGCTCATAATGGCAGCAGGCCGGAAGTGCTTGATAAACTTCATCTTTGGCACGAACCTTATCGGTATCGTGGCCGGCCTCAGCGATTTTTTTGTGTACATCGTCCAGGTTCACCTTTTCAGAATCATATTCAATGGTGAGCATTTTGGTTTCCTGGTTCCAGTCGGCAGCGTCTACACCGTCAACGCTTTTAGCCGCTTTTTCGATGCGTGCCTCGCACATACCGCAGGCGCCGTATACTTTGAATTCGGTTTTGTGATCATGACTGAATCCCAATAGGGGGATAAGAAATGCTGCTAAAAAAAGAAGTGTTTTCATACAATGAAAGATTTAGGGTTTAGATTAAAATATTATTAAAACAAAAATACTTCCAGGCAAAAGATTTTCCGTTACACTTTGCCGGGAATAAGCTGTAAAATTTACAGATGATCGATAGGATTTCGTTTTTTATTGAGCAGCTTACGGAATTGCCCCGGGGTCATGCCCGAAATCTTTTTAAACTGATTAGTAAGGTATGCTGCACTACTGTAGCCCAAGCGGTATGCAATTTCCGAAAGGGTAAGTTCATCATAAAACAAGAGTTCTTTCACCTTCTCAATTTTTTGCCGGATGATATACTGCTCTATGGTTATTCCTTCGATAGCAGAAAACAGGTTGCTGATGTAGTTGTACTCATAATGAAACTTCGCAGCAATCTTTTCCGACCAGTTATTTTGCAATTCCGAATCGCTGTGGTGTATTTTATCAATAACAAAGGTTTTTATCTGTTCTATCAACCTACTTTTTTTGTCATTGATAATTTCAAATCCCAGGCTATTTAAGCCAGCTTTCAATTTACCTAACAACAGGTCATCAGGCTCCGGATTACGAAAGTTAATCTGACCAAGATTAACCTCGGCGTTTTGGATGCCAAGTTTCTCTGTTTCCATTTTTACAGCCATGATGCATCGTCTGCAGACCATGTTTTTAATATGTAATTTCATAACATGTGTAATATTACTTGATTGGATTCAGTAAAGGAAAAATACCAGTTGTTCATCAAAGGCATTAGCCTAAACAGTCTAAATCAAATAATAAATATCTGGATAAAAGAAAGGGTTAGTAACGGTTTGGGAAGGAAGGACTTTTTATAGGTTGCATTAAAGCTGCGTAAGACAAACTCAAGGCCTGACAATACCTGAAGCGGAACAGCAGGAACATATAACTCAGGAATTATTATCCGGATAGATGAAGAAATGGAGAAAGCATCAATTGCAAATGGCATGAATTGGTCCTCGCAGCAAGAGAGCACATTAAAAGAATCCCCGGAGTTTTTGTTGTGGTTTGCCTCAACTTCACACTGCATCCCACAGCTCACATCCGCATGAGCATAAACCAATCGGGCCTGCGCAAGCTCTCCCCTGCAAAAGTGGGAGGCTACTCCCAGATTGATGGAGACACTCAGCGTAAGAGCAGTAAGTAATATAGCAGTGAATTTTCGCATCCAGAGTTAATACTAATTATACACTAAGTTAAACAATAAACCGTCTACATTGTTTCGGGATCAGTTTTTTCTTGAGATATATTTTTTAGACTATGTTCATCTATTAGATAAAAGCCCCAAAAGTAAATAAAAACAAGTTGGTTAAAAAAACAGCAAGCCAAAAAATCTGATCATTTTCCGATTCAATTGATAAAACCGCCAAGCGTAATCAAGACAAAACACTGAGTAATAAAAGACCCATCAGCGGGAAAACAACATCAAAAATACTACTCCAATACCTTCGGATGATAAGAATGGCTAAATCAGCATTCTCACAATTCAATCATGTTCGTAAATCATTTTACGGCTCATCCCACCATCAACCATAAAATTTTGACCAGTAACAAACCCGGATTTGTTTGATAATAGAAACCAGGCCATCTCAGCTACGTCTTCCGGTTCTCCAATACGTCCGGTTGGATGCTGGAGGTGGTGCTTTTCATCCCAGTGGATCTTTTTGCGATTAGATTTTTTTTGCCATGATGTTACATCTATCCACCCAGGGCTAATAGAGTTAACCCTCACAAAAGGTTTGAGGCTCATGGCAAGAGCATGGGTAAGGGAAAAAACCCCGCCCTTGGTGGCTGCATAAGCTTCGGAATGAGGCTCTGACATGAAAGCCCGGGTGCTGCACAAATTCACGATGGAGCCCCGGTTTCTCTTCAGGGATTGCGACAGGTATTTGGCAGTTAGAAAATAAGAAGTGAGGTTTACACTTAAAACCTTATTCCAGTCTGAAAGGGTCATCTCCTCCAAGGGAGTAAACTGCGAAATAGCCGCATTATTAACCAGGTATCGCAAAGCAGGATTTTGCATAGTGATAATTTCCAGGGTTTTTCCCAGCTGCCTATCATTGGCTATATCGCACATTATGGTTTTGCATAGTTGAGGATGGGGCAATTCGTTTTCCAAATCTTCCAGGGCTTCAGGATCGTTATCCAGTATAAAAACAAACACACCCTGGCTCATGATTTTCATGGCAATGGCTTTACCGATACCTTGTGCTCCTCCTGTAATTATGGCTGAATTCATAGCGTTTTTTTTACTTTAAATATACGCAAAATAAATATACCGGTTCCATTAACCGTAAGTTCAGGAAACCGGGTCAACTTTTTCGCCTGATCATACAACTCCCCATGCTATCCAACAAGTCTATTGCATCGTTCATTTGATCTCTCCTTTCAAAAAGCCCTGCCTGGTATTTTCGTCAAACTTTTCAATGGCGTAACGAAGCATGGTGCGGGGCACATTACGATAGTGTTTTGCCAGGAACTCCATTTCTGCTTTATAATTACGATTGCCTATTTCGCGCAACATCCACCCCACCGCTTTATGGATCAAATCGTGCGGATGGTTGCGTAAAATTTCAGCCAATTTCAGGGCATCAGCAAACTGATGGTTCCGGATAAAATGCAGCGTAGTTATTATGGCAATTCGTTGTAGCCATAAATTGCCCGACTCAGCAAAATCATAGAGCATCTTTTTTTCCTTGTCCATAAGCCATGGGCCCAGTATTTTGAAGGCAGATGAATCAACAAGGTCCCAGTTGTTGATTCCTTCAATATTTTGCAGATAAGTTTCGACTACCTCCCGCTTATCCCCTTCAGTGCAGGCTTTTTCAAACTTTAACACCAATACAAACACAGCTGTTAGCCTGTGTTCATGAACATTCTCCTGCAAAAGCAAAGCCACATCTTCCAGAAAAAGTTGCTTATAAAACTTTTTGGCAATGGCACGCTGATCGGGAACCGTCAGACCCAGGAACGAATCGCCCTCTCCATACCCTCCGGGAAAGGCCTGAAAAAAACGTGCCAGCTCACCCGCCTTTTTCTTGTTATCTGATTGCAGAACAAGTGCTTTTTTGATTTTTTGTAATGTATTCATCGCAAATTGATTTTGAGAAAAACGAACAATGTGCTGTCTCCATTTTACAAAGTTATGTTTCCCGGGGAGATTTCCTGAAAGGATGACGACTCATCCCCAACCTGGGCCAACTCACAATTCAAAATGGACATCTCACCCCAACAACAAAGAAAAGCGTCTTGAAAATTCCGTAATATTGAACATTGGAAAATTCTGACAAAAAACGGGGTTTACTTATTGTATGAGCCATAAAATTGGCTTGAATAAAAAAAAGGTTAGCCTATTCGTACTTTTATTTGGACTAAGCCATGCATTAGATAACTCATATTGCTTGCCGGGAAGGCAGTGGAACTGCCTGTTGAAATAATCAGGACACGGACTCCGTTAAAAGGAAAGCAGTCCATAAGAGGTACAGATAAGCCACACTTAATTCTTTAACATCATTTTCTCATGCACAAACTTTTCAGGCTATCGGTTTACAGCTCGATATTAATTGCAGCAGTTAGTATACTCCCCTTATATGCCACCTTAAAAACAGTTGCTCCGTTTTTCTACTTTTACCTGTTTGTGGTTTTCTTTATCAACATTTTCATCATATGGCTCATCAATATTTCGCTGGTATACTTTTTTGAAAAACTCCATCACAGCCCCGGCAAAGGCAATTACCTGAGGTATTTCTTAAGTTTTGTGGTGGCAGTAAGTGTTTCAGGCACATTCATAATGTTTGTTGAATCACTGGAGTTGCTGCATGTTTATATAGAGGATGAAGATTTTTTACGATTGCGAGAGAGGAACCGTTTTGCCCCGTTTTTTTCCAGTTTCTTCACCAATGCTTTTGTTTTATTTATGCAAGAGCTGGTGTTGCTCCGCGAAAAAAAAACCAAGGTAGAACTGGAAAATGCTCAACTTAGGATAGAAAAAGCAGAAGCCTTTAACCAGCAGCTCAAGCAACACATCCACCCCCACTTTTTATTCAACTCTTTAAGTGTTTTAAAGTCACTTATTCACAAAGACCCGGAAGTTGCCGAAGAATATGTTATCCGGCTGTCAGACTTCTTGCGAACATCCTTTTCATCCAATGAGGCTTACGTGGTAAAACTGAAAGATGAGTTAAAAATGTGTAATGATTTTATTGAGATGCAACGAATACGATTTGGGGAGGCCCTGAAGGTTTCCATTGACATTCCTGAAGCCCTATTGAACAAGGGTTTTGTTCCGGGCTTTTCCATTCAGCTTTTGTTGGAAAACGCCATCAAACACAATGCACTAACCGCAAACTCCCCCCTTGAAATTACAATCAAGGAAAACAACGGCTGGCTGCACATATCCAATAATATTCAGCAGAAACACTCCATCGAACACAGCACAAAGTCAGGCCTTGCAAACCTTTCACAACGATACAAAATGATCTCAAACCATGATATTATCATCGAAAATTCGAATGAATCATTTGATGTTCAAATAAAAATACTTGACCATGAATATCGTAATCATTGAAGATGAACAGCTCACAGCGAGCGATCTTGCTGCAACCATAAAAAAGGCAGAACCCGGTGCAGAAATAATTGACATGCCGGAGTCAGTACGCGCGGCCGTTTCCTTTTTTAAAAACAACCAAACACCCCTGGACCTGATCTTTTGCGACATTCAGCTGGGGGATGGATTAAGTTTTGAAATCTTCCAGGAAGTATCTGTTCAAACCCCCATCATATTTTGCACAGCGTATGATGAGTATGCTCTGAATGCTTTCGAGGTCAGCAGCATCCATTATATGCTTAAGCCATTCAGCCTGAAAACCGTAAGCGAAGCCCTGAACAAATTCAGGAATTTGAAATCAACCCTGGCTCAAAGTTCACCCCAGTATGAAACCATCCTGCAATTGCTTGGCAGGAGAAAAAGCCTTGGCTCCATACTCATCCATCAAAACGATAAAATTGTACCGGTGAAGATGGAGAACATAGCCCTTTTTTATATTGACAACGAGAATACTTACCTGGTTACCTTCAGAAAAGACAAACACCCCATCAACAAAACCCTGGAAGAGCTTGAGGATATTGCAGGTGACAGCTTTTACAGGGTTAACAGGCAATTCCTTGTAAACCGAAAGGCCATCAGAGATACATCACAATATTTTGGCCGCAAGCTGGCTATCAATCTCAATATCCCTTTTGATGAAAAAGTTACGGTGAGCAAAACCAGGGTCAGTGGCTTTTTGGACTGGCTATCCCAGAGTTAAACCAAGCTCTAATGGCCCTGGCACAGAAAAAAGGCTCCTTTTAATGGTTATAAAATGCCCGGAAGAATATTGAATTAACTTTTCGCCTGCGCTTTTGTCCACTTCACCCCAAAAGTTTTGCAGGCTTTTTAATCAGATTGTAATTTTGCCCGTAAATTTCCTACAAATTCAATCACAAAGCATTATCCAAATCATCTCAACAATTTTCAATAATGTCAAAAATACCTTTCAACAAACTACTTTTTCTACTCCCACTATTGGTTTTTGTGGCCCTGTGCAGCCAGGGGCAAAATCCCATGCAGTTCAGCCTGGAGGAAGCCAGGGAGCATGCCATTGAACACAACAAAAACCTTGTTAATGCAGGTTTAACGGTTGACGAAGCTGATTTGCAGCTTAGAGAAACCATTGCCCAGGGACTTCCCCAGATAGATGCCACCATTGATTACAACAACTATTTTGGCTCCACAGCAACCCTGGGAGATATGCCTGCTTTTGAAATCGAATTCAACCCCACCAGCAACCTTGGCGTTTCCGTCAGCCAGCTCATTTTCAGCGGTAGTTACATTGTGGGTATTCAAACGGCCAGGCTTTACAAACAAATTACAGAAGCTAGTCTGGAAAAAACCGAATTGGAAATCAAAGCCCAGGTGACCCAATCGTATTTTTTAAGCCTGGTGGCCCAAAAATCACAAGATATCATAGAAGCCAACCTTGAAAACATGAAGGGTTTGCTGGAGAAAACAAAGGCACTTGTTGAAGCAGGTGTTGCCGAAGAGGTTGATTACGACCAGCTTTCAGTGCAGGCATCCATGCTTGAAGATGCCAGCAGAGCAGCTGGCAGACAAGCAGAAATGGCTTTAAACATGCTCCGTCTTCAGATGGGCCTGGAGGCAGATGTAGAGATTGAGCTTACGGATCAATTTAAAGACCTCATCAGCCATACGGACTTCCAGGCAACCCTGGGCGAATCGTTCAACTTTGAGAAAAACCTCGACTATCGCCAGGTAGCCCTGCAAACCGACATTGCTGAAAAACAAATCAACCTGGAGCGGTCGGCTTACTTACCCACCTTAGTTGGCTTTTACAACTATACGGAGAAGTTATTAAAACCCGAATTTGACATGACACCCAACCATGTAATCGGGCTGAACCTTAACATCCCTATATTTTCCAGCGGTGCTCGCCGGGCAAGGGTAAACCAGGCAAGGGTAAACCTAAAGGTGGCAGAAAACCAGAAAGATTTGCTAAGACAACAACTACTCATCCAGGAAAAGCAACTCAGGTATAATCTGAATAATGCCCTGGAACAATATGAAAGTCAGGAAAGAAACCTGCAGGTAGCCCGCAGGGTTTTCGACAACATCAATAACAAGTACAGCCAGGGGATGGTATCCAGCCTGGACCTTACCACCGCCAACAACAATTACCTGCAGGCAGAAAACAGCTACATCTCGTCGATGATGCAATTGATGGAAGCACAAATTGAGCTTGAAAAATTATTGAATGAACTTTAAGCCCATCCCTGCAAAAGCCTACATAACAATACTTACACAAAAAATATTAGGAACATTTACCCAAACACAATTACTGATTATGAAAACAAGATTCCACAGAATAGTTTATTTTTTACTTTTCAGTTTCACCCTGGCAGCTTGTGGCTCCTCAACAGATTCGGATGTATACACAACAGAAGAAAACGGGGAAGCAACAGCAGTGCGGGTTCAGCAACTGGATTACAGTGAAATAGCAAGAGACATCACCTATACAGCTCACCTTGAGGCAAACAGGGAAGTACACCTGGCACCTGCCTCCCCCGGTCGTATTGAAAAAATCAATATGGAGGCCAGTGACAAGGTTTCAGCTGGTCAGGTGTTGGTGGAGATGGATAAAACACAACTTATCCAGGCCCGTGTTCAACTACAAACACTGGAAGCAGATTACCGCAGGCTGGATACCCTGCGCAAAGTGGGAAGTGCATCACAGCAACAATACGACCAGGTGCGCAGCCAATACGAAGTAGCCAAAGCCAACGTGGAGTTTCTTAAAAAAAACACCACCATGACAGCTCCTTTTTCAGGAATGGTCGCCGATAAATACTTTGAAAACGGGGAGATGTTTTCAGGCACTCCCAACACCCCCGATGGGAAGGCAGCTATCCTCTCATTGATACAAACCAATCCACTGAAAGCCACCATAAATATCGCTGAACGGTTTTATCCGTTAGTAAACAGGGGGATGAAAGCATCGATTACCTCTGACGTTTTTCCTGCAGAACCTTTTGAAGGTACCGTTTCCAGGGTTTATCCACAAATAAACCCTGCCACACGCACCTTTAGAGTTGAGCTGACCATTCCTAATCCTGGCGATAAATTGCGACCGGGCATGTTTTCAAGAGCAACCCTGGAGCTTGAGAAAGTGGAAGCCTTTGTGGTGCCCTCCCTTGCAGTGCTCAAACTGCAGGGCTCCAATGAACGCTATATTTTCCTGGAAAAGGATGGTAAAGCCAAACGGATCGTAGTTGAACCCGGCACCCGGTATGACGATCGTGTGGAAATTATTTCCCCACAGATCAACCCGGGTGACAACCTGATTATCGCCGGACATACCAGACTTTTGGAGGGTGACAGAGTCGTGGTTGAATAGTCATCTTCTTTGGAAACATTTTTAATAAATAAACCAGTAATCATACCATGAGTATATTCAAAAGTGCAGTGAACAAACCCATCACAACCCTGATGGTATTTTCAGCCGTTATCGTGATGGGCATATACTCCCTGATCAATATCCCCATAGATCTGTTCCCCGAAATGGATCCCCCCTTTATCTCTGTGATGACCACCTATCCCGGGGCCAATGCCAGTGATATCGAAACCAATGTTACGCGCCCCATGGAGGATGCATTCAATACCGTGGACAACCTCAAAGAAATTTCCTCGGTATCCAGTGACAACATGTCGGTCATCAGCCTGGAGTTTGACTGGGAGGCTGATCTGAATGAGGCCTCCAACGACATCAGGGATGCCATAGATATGATTTATGACAACCTGCCCGATGGGATCAACAGACCCTCAATTTTTAAATTCAACATTAGTATGTTCCCCATTCTTTTTTATGCCATTACAGCAGATGAAAGTTATGAAGGACTGGAAAAAATACTCGAAGAAAGAATTATAAACCCGCTAAACCGCATCGACGGCATCGGATCGGTAAACCTGATAGGCTCACCTCAACGAAGAATTTATGTGGAAACAGACCCGGTGAAGTTAGAAGCCTATAACCTTTCCATAGAACAAATAGGTAATGCCATACAAGCTGAAAACCTGAACATGCCCTCGGGGAATATAAAAATGGGCAGGATGGATTACCAGTTCAGGGTACAGGGTGAATTTGAAGAAAGCTATGAATTGCAAGACCTGGTGGTGGGGCACTTTATGGGTTCGTCTGTTTTTTTGCAGGATGTAGCCCAAATAAGAGACACCCTTCGGGATGTATCTTTTGAAGAGCGAATAAATGGACAACAGGGTGTACGGATGTTTGTGATGAAGCAATCGGGCGCCAACACCGTGCGCATAGCCCGGGATGTGCGCAATGCTATCTCTGAGCTGGAAGATAACTTACCCCCTGATATTCAGGTCCGCGAAATCATGGACACCTCTGAGTTTATCAGCGATTCCATCAGTAACCTTTCACAAACCCTGATGTGGGCACTCCTTTTTGTTATTCTTGTGGTATTGTTTTTCCTGGGTAAATGGAGAGCCACATTCATTGTAATGATAACCATCCCCATATCGCTGATTGTTTCCTTTCTCTACCTCTTTATCACCGGGGGATCCATCAACATCATCTCCCTGGCATCCCTGTCCATTGCACTGGGGATGGTGGTGGATGACGCCATCGTGGTGCTGGAAAATATTTCAAGGCATATTGAGCGGGGCACAACACCCCGTGAAGCGGCCATTTATGCTACCAATGAGGTATGGCTCTCGGTAATTATTACCACCCTGGTGATTGTGGCGGTATTCTTCCCCCTTACACTGGTGGGTGGTATGACCGGCGTATTGTTTAAGCAGCTGGGCTGGATTGTTACCATTACCGTTGTCACCTCTACCCTGGCTGCCATAAGCCTTACCCCGATGCTTTCATCCAAGTTGCTGGGTCTGAAGGCAAAAAGCAAAATCCCCGAAAAATTTTCACATGCCAAATTGGTAGAACCCTTTCTTAACAGACTGGAAAACTTCTATGAAAGAATCATTAGCCGGGCCCTGATCAATAAGAAAAAAATAATTTTTATCTCCCTTGGCATGTTCATTGGCTCGCTCTTTTTACTGCGCTTTATAGGAATGGATTTTATGCCCGACTCGGATGAAAGCCAGCTCAGCGCCAATATCGAACTCACCACGGGTTTGAGGGTGGAAGAAACCATTAATACGGCCCGGGAGATAGAAAGCATTATCAACAGAACCATTCCCGAGGTTGAAATCATGGCTGTATCTTCAGGTTCGGACGAAGAGGGAGGTATGATGGCCATGTTTATGGAAACAGGTTCCAACGTCATCAATGTCAACATGCGCTTGTCCGGTGTATCTGAACGCGAGCGCTCCATATGGGAAATAGCTAACGGGCTCCGGCAAGAGTTGGAAAGGATCCCTGAGGTTGCCGATTATTCTGTTTCCACGGGGGGAGGTGGAGGCTCAGACGCCAGCACCATTGATGTGGAGGTTTTTGGATACGACTTTGAAACCACCAGTTTACTGGCCTCACAACTTCGTACCAGGATAGACTCTATTCCCGGAGCAGAAGATGTACAGGTGAGTCGCAAAGACGACCGCCCCGAATTACAGCTGGTTTTAGACAGAAAAAAACTTGCCGAGCATGGCCTGAATACCGCCATGGTATCTTCAGCCCTGCGCAACAGGATTACCGGTATGACCTCCTCTTTCCTCAGGGAAGAAGGGGAAGAATATGATATTGTGGTCAGGTATCATGAAAAGCACCGAAGCTCAATCAGCGACATTGAGTCTTTCACAGTGATGAATCCATCGGGTGAAAAAGTGATGCTGGGCGAGATCGGAGAGGTGAAGGAGTATTTCAACCCACCCAATATTGAACGCAAAAGAAGAGAAAGGGTGGTAACCATTTCAGCCGTGCCCACAGGCATTGCCCTGGGTGATTTGGCGGCAGAAATCAGCACCGTGATTGATGACACAGATATCCCCCCGGGGGTAATGATAAACATCGGGGGTGACTATGAAGAGATGATGGATTCATTTATGGATCTTGGCTTGTTGCTGCTGGTAAGTATTATCCTGGTATTCCTGGTTATGGCATCACAGTTTGAATCATTTATCATGCCCTTTGTCATTATGTTTTCAATCCCCTTCTCTTTTACCGGGGTAATCCTGGCTCTGTTAATTACCAACACCACGCTAAGTCTGATTGCCGGTTTGGGAGCTGTACTGCTCATTGGTATTGTGGTAAAAAACGGGATTGTACTTATTGACTATATCAACCTGATGCGTGACCGTGGCCAGGCGCTGAACGATGCCATTGCCCACGCCGGAAAGATGCGTTTGCGTCCGGTACTAATGACTGCCATGACAACCATCCTGGCCATGCTGCCCCTGGCTGTAAGCACAGGTGAAGGATCGGAAATCTGGAGCCCCATGGGTATCACTCTCATTGGCGGGCTGGTATTTTCCACAATGGTAACACTCATACTCATCCCGGTGATTTATGGAATCGTCTCACGCCGGGGAGAAAGAGACAAAATAAGAAAAGTCAGGGAGAAATTTACATTCCTCAATGACGATGAAACACCCAGTATATCTTAAATTCTGGCAATTATTGGCAAAGTATAATAAAATACATCAATTATGAAAGCAGTCATGATCATGTTCAACCAGGCCCATAGCGAAAAAGTAGAATTTATATTCGATAGCCTTGAAATCAGAGGTTATACCTGGTGGAAAGAGGTACAGGGTCGTGGTTCGGAAACCGGCGACCCCAGAATGGGAACACATACCTGGCCCGAGATGAATTCGTCAGCCATGGTAATCATTCCTGATGATAAGGTTGACCCCTTGCTGGAAAGCATTCAAAAGATGGATGAAATAAATAAGGAGGTGGGAGCCAGAGCCTTTGTATTAAATGTAGAAAAAATGTACTGATAAAAAACAACAAAAATGAACATTTCACCACTCGCAGATATCCACCCCGATGCATTAATTGGGCAGGGTGTAGAAGTTGAGGCATTTGTTAAAATTGATAAGGACGTGGTCATCGGTGAGGGCACCTGGGTGGGAGCCAACGCATGTATCTACCCGGGAGCACGCATCGGAAAACACTGTAAGATTTTTCCCGGTGCGGTGGTGTCTGCCATCCCACAGGATTTGAAGTTCAAAGGAGAATACTCCACCGTTGAAGTTGGTGATTTTACTACCATCCGCGAATATGCAACCATCAACCGGGGAACCGCCACCCAGGGAGCAACCCGGGTAGGCAGTCATTGCCTGTTGATGGCTTACAGCCACATCGGGCATGACTCCCAAATCGCTGACCACTGTGTCATTTCTAACAGTGTGCAAATTGCCGGTGAGGTAACCATTGACCCCTGGGTGGTTGTTGGAGGGATGAGTGCCATACACCAGTTTTGCCATATCGGGCAACATGCCATGATTTCCGGGATGACCGGAGTATTATCGGATGTGGCACCCTATACCAAAGTTTTTGGAGTTCCAGCAAAATATATTGGCATCAACGCCACCGGTTTGAAACGACGGGGCTTTCCTAAAGAAAAAATTGACAACATCCATGATATATACAGGATATTGTTCAGGGAGGGGCTGAACACCTCTATGGCTTTGGATTATATTCAATTAGTGGTGGACGTATCGGAAGAAATGGTTACAATTATGGATTTTTTCCGCAACTCTAACAGGGGTGTGGTTAAAGCTCCCGGAGATTCGGAAAGTTTTGACAACGCACCTTATGCCAAGCCCCTGAAAATTGCTTAAAACAGCCTGGTGTTCAACGATTTTTCATTTTCGGGAGATAACCCATGTGAGTTCAGATGAATTGATCTTACAGAAAATACTATTTTTGCCCTGTAATTATTTTCTTTATGGCCGATTCTCCCGAAGTTTCCAGGTACCATCGTCAAATGATACTGCCCACAATGGGTCGTCAGAGGCAGGAAAAGCTTACCCAATCCAGGGTATTGGTTGTGGGTGCCGGGGCTTTGGGAGCAGCTGTTTTGCTTTACCTGGTGCCGGCAGGCATAGGCACTATTGGCATCCTGGACAACGATGAACTGGAATTAACCAACCTGCACAGGCAGGTGCTATACAGCACTGAGGATGTGGGAACACCCAAGGTGCTGGCTGCCAGGGATAGACTGGAAAAAATGAATCCCGAGGTAAGCCTGCGTACCCACTTTCTGCGCCTCAACGTGGATAATGCACTGGACATTATCAGGGAATACCACCTGGTGATAGAATGTTCCGATAATTTTCCAACCAAATTCCTGGTAAATGATGCCTGTGTGATGCTCCACAAACCCTGTATCATTGGTGCTGCTCTTGGCTTTTCGGGACAACTTTCGGTTTACAACTACCTTGATGGCCCCACCTATCGCTGCCTGATGCCCGAACCCCCTGATCCTTTAACCTTGCCCACTTGTGCCAATGCCGGTGTTATGGGCATGGTACCGGGAATCATCGGCAACCTGCAGGCGCTGGAAGCTCTGAAAATCATCACAGGGCAAAGCGAAACACTTTCTGGTCGCTTGTTGCATTTCGAAGGATTGGAAACCAATTTCATGGAAGTACCCATTGAGCTCAATCCGGATAATAAAAAAATAGACCATCTCACTTCATACTCCTATTCCTGTCCCGACTACCTTTTGAAAAAGCATACCGTTGAACCACAAAACTTTTTCCCAACCCTTGAAAAAGAAGGCCCCTTTGAAGTAGTTGCCCTCTCTGACGACCAGGAGTTTCTGCAAATTAAAGATTTTCGGTGGAAAACCATTCCTGCCTATAAAATACCTGAAGTCGTGGCACAAATACCTGAAAAGAAAAAAGTGATGCTGATTTGTGAAAATGGCATCAAAAACTTCGAAGCCCTGAAATATCTCCTAATGAAAGAAAACTGCACCCGCGCCCTGGCCCTTAAAGATGGGCTTTCGGCTTTACGCATTTTGGGTTTGGATTAGATGCCGGAAAAACTTTTGACAGGATCCCTCAAACCAATAATTGTGCACCCAACTCGTCAGACGAGTAATCACATTACTGCAAAATGGCATGCACCCTACTCGTCAGACGACTCAAAGTCGTCTGACGAGTATTGCTAATTCAGGCGTCGAAATGTTAAATTAATTGTGTGTTTGCTGCGTGACGCAGCCCTGCACAAACCTCATATACAATCATTTGCAGACTTGTTGATTTTGCCGTTTATAATTAATTATATAATTTTAACACCCCCCCCCCCCACATAAAAACAATGCTT
>SLQX01000077.1 GCA_007131245.1 Bacteroidales bacterium | reverse complement strand
ACTATTTCAAAAAGTATCAGCCTACCCGCAAAGGGATCATCCTTACCGGTATAGTTGCCGTTGCTATCCTGGGGTTTATCCAGACGGTATTTATCCCGGGTGTACTAACCCTGGATTGGTGGTTTGAAAGATTTTTTGTTAACAGCCTGGGCATGCCCTTTCATACCGGAACGTTGTTTTATTTTATTTTTATTACTGCTGCCATTGCCTATGGTTTGTATTATACTCACAAAAAGAAAAAGGTGGTACTTAATACCATTATCCTTGCCCTGATGTTTATTTTAATCGGGTATACTTCATTTTTCATGCTTGTGGTGCGTTCCAATGCCAATGTGCCCATCAACGAAAATGCACCCAAAGATGCATTGTCGCTCAAATCATACCTGGGTCGTGAACAGTATGGAGCTTGGCCCCTTTTGTATGGTCATTACTATAATGCCCCCATCGAGGATATTGAAGATGGCGCACCCGTATGGCGGAAAGATGAGGAGAAGGGGCGTTATGTTATTACCGATAGAAGAGAAGGGACGGTCCCTGTTTACAACGCCGAGTTTATGACCCTCTTCCCGCGGATGTATAGTACCCGCCCGCATCATGTACGTGCCTACGAAAGCTGGGGTAAAGTGCAGGGCAGGCCTGTAAGGGTGCAGGGGCGTGATGGTCAAATGCAAACGGTAAATAAGCCCACTTTTATCGAAAATATGCGCTTTTTCTTCTCCTATCAATTGGGGCACATGTATTTAAGGTATCTGATGTGGAATTTCTCAGGCAGGCAAAATGATATACAGGGGCATGGTGAACCCACCAAAGGGAACTGGATGAGCGGAATCAAACCCCTGGACAATATCTTCCTGGGTCCGCAGGATAATTTACCTGAAAGTATTACATCAAATCCCGGACACAGCAAATACTATCTTTTGCCCTTTATCCTGGGAATCATAGGACTTGTTTATCAGGCCAAAAGGAGACCTGATGATGCACTGGTAGTGGGGCTGCTGTTCTTTATGACAGGGATCGCCATTATTATCTACCTTAATCAAACGCCCTTCCAGCCGCGGGAAAGAGATTATTCCTATATCGGCTCATTTTATGCTTTTTCAATTTGGGTGGGTCTTGGAGTCCTGGCCGTAATTGATGTCATGCAAAAAAAGCTGGGAGGTAAATATTCTGCCATCGCTGGTACATTGCTTTGCTTTTTGCTTGTACCTACTATTATGGCCAAAGAAAACTGGAATAACCACGACCGCTCAGGAAGGTATACCACCCGCGATGTTGCTGTCAACTACCTGGAGTCCTGTGCTCCCAATGCCATCATTTTTACCATGGGCGACAATGACACCTTCCCGCTTTGGTATGCCCAGGAGGTTGAAGGTATTCGAACCGATGTGAAAGTGGTAAACCTTAGCCTCCTTAATACGGACTGGTATATCGATGGTATGATGCGACGCAAAACCTATGATGCGGACCCCCTCCCCATGAAACTGGAACCCCATCAGTATCGTGATGGTACGCGCGACATGCTTTATATCTATGAACAACCTCAACTGGAGGGCCAGTATGTGAATGTAAGGAGCTTGCTCAACTTTGTTACCAATGAAAACCAAAAAAGGAGAATTGGCCGTAGCATGGAAAACTATTTGCCCACCAGAAGTCTTCGGTTGCCCGTTGATTCTGCAACGGTGGTTGACAATGGGACAGTGGCCCCCGAAGATGCTCACCTGCTTGTTGACAATGTGGAGTGGGAGTTATCGTCAGGTTCAACTATCCAAAAAAACACCTTAATTGTACTTGATTTCCTGGCTGCAAATAACTGGGAACGACCTGTTTACTTTGCCATTACCACAGGAGCCGAAGCTTATATCGGCCTTGAAGAATATTTTCAGCTGGAAGGGATGGCTTATCGTTTGGTGCCCATCCGGCATCAAACAACCGATGGTCAAACCGGTCGCATCAATACCCGAATCCTGTATGATAATGTGATGAATAAGTTCCAGTGGGGGAATATGAATGATCCTTCTGTATACTTGAACGAAGACAACATAAGGCTTACGGTGAACTTCCGGAATGTAATGCAGCGCCTTGCCAAAGCACTTATTGCCGAAGGGCAGGAAGACAAAGCTGTGGAGGTGCTGGATTTTGCTATGGAAATGATGCCCGAGTATAATGTACCTTACAACTACTTCACCATGCTTATGGGCGAAGCTTATTACAATGCAGGGGTTCATGAACCCGCCAATGAGATTTTCACCCGCATGTTGGAGCTGGAAGACCAAAACCTGGATTATTACTTCTCCTTCGACCGGCGAAGGATAAGGCAGCTTGAAAGCAGCATCCAGGAATCGCTTGGGATTTTGCAGAGAATTAGTCACCTCACAGCCCTGGAGGAGCAGCATGAGCTTGCAGAAGTATCAGATGAAATATTTGAAACCTATTATCAAATGTATATGAGAATGTTTTAAAACATATCCATTGCCCAAAGGTGTTGTTCTTTACCGGGTTTTGTTTGAATACCACATGGAGCCGCAAATTTTCCTGAAGTTGATCCCTTGGTGTGTAATACCCTTAAGTTCAGAACATTTTTTGTATTGTTGTAAAAAATGATTACCTTTGCGGCATAATTTGCATTTGCAACTTATTTAGGCGGGGGACTTATAGTCCCCCCTTTTATTGGAGTTAGTTTTTCATTGACTTTGAAAGCAATCTGACTCAAACAGGATAAAAAGAATAATCACAATGATTGACGAGGGAAAAATACAACATATTGTTGAAGGGTATCTTAAAGGAACAGACTTGTTCCTGGTAGATTTGAAGGTGTCTTCCGGCAATAAAGTGAGCGTTTTTTTGGATGGTGATAAGGGTGTGCCCATAAGTACTTGTGTGGATGTGAGCAGGCATATTGAGTCTTTTTTTGACCGTGACAAGGAAGATTTCGAGCTGGAAGTGTCTTCGGTAGGTGTAAACAGACCTATAGAGCTGCCCAGGCAGTTTATGAAAAACATTTCCAGGGAAATAACGTATGAAGATGAAGAAGGCAAAAAGCAGAGAGCTAAAATAGTAGATGCTGATGCAGAGGGTGTAGTGCTGGAAAAGGTGCTAGCCAAAAACAAAAAGAAGAAAAAACAAATTTCTGACGACGAAATGGTTCACAAGATGCCTTACAATTTGCTAACAAATGTCATCGTACAAGTTTCGTTTAAGAAATCTGAGAAATAGTAACATACAATTAAAACCTGTTTAATCAATCTGGCAAAATGGAAAATATTAATTTGGTTGAGTCGTTCTCCGAATTTAAGGAGTTTAAAAATATAGACCGCCCTACCATGATGCTGATCCTGGAGGATGTGTTTCGCAACATGCTGCAGAAAAAATACGGATCAGCAGACAATTTCGATATTATTGTTAACATCGACAAGGGTGACCTGGAAGTATGGCGCAACCGTGTGATTGTAGAAGATGGTGCTGTTGAAGACCCTAATGAGGAGATTGAATATTCGGAAGCCATCAAAATAGAACCCGATTTCGAAATTGGTGAGGAAGTTTCTGAGCCCGTTAAAATGTTGGATTTCGGAAGAAGAGAAATACTTGCCATCCGTCAGAATCTTGCATCTAAAGTTTTGGAGCTTGAAAAGGACAGTGTTTATAAAAAATACCAGGAGAGGGTTGGAGAGTTAATCACTGCAGAGGTTTACCAGGTATGGAAGAAAGAGTTATTGGCGCTGGATGATGAAGGAATTGAGCTTATTTTGCCAAAAACCGAACAAATACCCTCTGACTTTTTCCGTAAAGGCGATACCGTAAGAGCTGTTGTGGCAAGGGTAGAAATAAAAAACAACAGCCCCCTGATTATTCTCTCAAGGACTTCCAATGTATTCCTTGAAAGGTTGTTTGAGCAGGAAGTTCCCGAGGTGCACGATGGTTTGATCACCATCAAGAAAATAGTGCGGGCACCGGGGGAAAGAGCCAAAGTTGCTGTTGAATCTTATGACGATCGGATAGATCCGGTTGGAGCTTGTGTGGGCATGAAAGGGTCACGTATACATGGAATTGTCAGGGAGCTGAGAAATGAAAACATTGATGTGATTAACTATACAACCAATCCCAGTTTATATATTTCAAGAGCACTGAGCCCCGCCAAAATTATCAGTATTACCATTGATGAAGAAACCAGCAGGGCTGAAGTGTATCTGAAACCTGACCAGGTTTCCATGGCCATTGGCAAAGGCGGCTACAACATAAAACTTGCAGGAACCTTAACCGGGTATGAAATAGATGTATACAGGGATACCGATCAGGATTCGGAAGATGTAGATATTCAGGAGTTTGCCGATGAGATAGAGCAGTGGATTATTGATGAGTTTAAAGTAGTTGGACTGGATACGGCAAAAAGTATCCTCAACCTTAGTTTGTCGGATTTGGTGACCAGGGTAGACCTTGAAGAAGAAACTATTAATGAAGTATTAAGTATATTAAGAGCAGAATTTGAATAAATTATATAACTTTGCAAACATTTTTCAAAGGCTTAACGACATTTTTGTAAACCGAAATACCAGTATGACCGAGGGACGTAAAGTATTAAGATTAAGTAAACTTGCAAAAGAATTCAACATTGGTATATCCACCATTGTGGAGTTTCTTGGCAAGAAGGGTGTAACCGTAGATCCAAATCCCAATACGAAAATATCCCAGGAGGCATACCAGATTTTAGCCAAAGAGTTTCAAAAAGAAAAAAGCCTGAAAGATGAGGTGCGCAAGACAGGTTTGAGCTTTATGAAAAGGGAGAGTATTTCTCTTGAGGAGGAAGAAAAAGCGGAAAAGAAAGATGCTCCCGAGACCGAACCAGAAAAAGAGGAAGAAGAGGACGAGCTTTTTATAAAGGAAAATAAATCCTTTAAGGAAGAAGAGAAAAAAACAGAGCCTGAAATTCCCGAATCTACTGACAAGGTTAAGCTCAGCGGACCCAAAATTGTAGGTAAGCTTGACGAAGAAAAAATCGGTGGCAAACCCGCAGAAAAGAAGGAGGAGAAAGAAGAAAAACCCTCCAGGGAAAAGAAAAAAGCCACAGAGGAGAAGAAAGCTACAGAGGAGAAGAAAGCTGAAAAACCTGCCGCCAAAAAACCTGTAAAAAAAGCCGAAAAGAAAGAAGATAAGCCTGAGGAGACCCCCATTAAGGATAAAGACAAAAAGGGTGCTCCCACGACTGCCGAACCCCAACCGACTAAAAAAGAATCCCCGGCAACGGAAAAGAAAGATGCTGAAGCTCAGCCCCAAAAGGATGCTGAGCCTGAAACTTCTTCCCCTGAGCCCCCGGCTGATAAAACCAAACCGGAAAAGAAAAGGGATGAGGCTGTAGATAAAGAGAAGGCTGAACCAGCGAAAGCAGCTAAAAAAGAAAAAGACGAAAAACCTCCAAAATCCAAAAAACCAGCTAAAGAAGAGGAGGTAAAAGAAGAAAAAGCAGCGCCGGAAAAACCTGAAAAGCAAGCCGAAGATAAGAAAGAAAAGAACGGGGATAACTTTCACAAAACAGAGGTGAAAAAGCTGGAGGGTGTGACTATCTTGGGAAGAATCGATTTACCTGATTCCAAGGAAAAATCTAAAAAACCTGTTGCTTCCTCATCTGACCCGGATAAGCCCAAGAAAAGAAAGCGTAAACGCATTAGAAAGGATAAGCCTCAGCAGCAGACTGATAAAGCCAAAGCAGACAAGGCTACAGAAGAGAAGCAAGGTAAAAGGAAACCCGCTTCTAAAGACAGCGAACAGCAAAAACAGGCTCAAAGAAAAGCCGGTAAAGGTCGTAAAGGGGCCAAAAGAGATTTTGTTAAGCCAGAGGTTAGTGACGAGGAAATCCAACGGCAAATTAGAGAAACCCTGGCCAGTTTGAGTGGCACCAGCAAATCAAAAGGGGCCAAGCATCGCCGGCAAAAACGTGACTTGCAGCAAAAGCAACGAATGCAGGAAATGGAGAATGCCGAAACAGAAAACAAAGTACTGCAGGTTACCGAGTTTGTGTCAGCCAATGAACTGGCCAGCTTGATGGAAGTACCAGTTACAGAGGTTATTTCTGTTTGTATGAACCTGGGACTTGTGGTTTCCATTAACCAAAGATTGGATGCTGAAACCATAACAATTGTAGCTGATGAGTTTGGGTATACTGTTGATTTTGTGAGTGTGGATGCGCAGGAAACAGTTGAAGAGGACGAGGATGATCCGGCAGAACTCCAATCCAGAGCTCCTATTGTAACCGTAATGGGGCACGTTGACCACGGGAAAACTTCGTTGTTGGACCAGATACGTCATGCCAATGTAATTGCTGGAGAAGCCGGCGGAATTACTCAGCACATTGGTGCTTATTCCGTTAAGCTTGAGGATGGCAAGATGATATCTTTCCTGGATACACCCGGACACGAAGCCTTTACTGCCATGAGAGCAAGAGGTGCAAAAGTTACAGATGTAGCTATTATTGTTGTTGCCGCTGATGACAATGTGATGCCACAAACTGTGGAGGCTATCAACCATGCCCAGGCAGCAGGTGTGCCCATTGTTATTGCTATCAACAAAATTGATAAGCCGACAGCCAATGTTGAAAAAGTAAAAGAAGAACTGGCCAACCTGAACGTGTTGGTGGAAGACTGGGGTGGTAAATATCAAAGCCAGGAGATATCAGCTAAAAATGGCGTGAATATTGAAAAACTCCTTGAAAAAGTTCTGCTTGAATCAGAATTACTTGATCTCAAAGCCAACCCCAATAGAGCAGCTTCCGGAACAGTTATTGAATCCTCCCTGGACAAAGGGAGGGGTTACCTTGCCACCATCCTGGTGCAAAATGGAACCCTGAGAATGAGCGATATTGTTGTTGCGGGAAATACCCATGGCCGTGTAAAAGCCATGTTTAACGAACGCAATGTGAGAATTGAGGAAGCCGGACCTGCCACACCCGTTTTACTGCTGGGGCTAGGTGGAGCACCCCAGGCAGGGGATACTTTCAACGTTGTGAGTGATGAACAAGAAGCCAAAGCCATTACATCCAAAAGACAACAACTCTTGCGTGAGCAGGGGCTAAGAACCCAGAAACATATTACTCTTGACGAGATTGGCCGCCGAATTGCTATCGGAGACTTCAAAGAGCTGAATGTTATTATCAAAGGTGATGTAGATGGGTCTGTTGAAGCTCTGGCCGACTCAATGCTCAAACTTTCGACCGAAGAAGTCCAGGTGAATATTATACATAAGGCTGTAGGGCCCATTACCGAAGGTGACGTCTTACTTGCTTCGGCTTCCAATGCCATTATTGTTGGTTTCCAGGTACGACCTTCATTGCCTGCCAGACGACTGGCTGAAAGTGAGGAAATTGATATCAGGCTTTATTCTGTTATCTACAATGCCATCAACGAGATTAAATCTGCCATCGAAGGAATGCTTGCCCCTGAAATTGAAGAAAAAATTATTGCCAACATTGAAGTTCGGGAAATCTTTAAAATCAGTAAGGTGGGTACTGTTGCAGGCTGCAAGGTGCTTGACGGTAAAATACACCGTAACTCCAGCATCCGTGTTATACGCGATGGTATTGTGGTATATACCGGGTATTTGGGCTCCCTGAAACGATTTAAGGATGATGTGAAAGAAGTGGCCGCCGGTTATGAATGTGGATTGAATATCGATCGTTTTAATGATATTAAAGTGGGAGATATTATTGAAGGATATGAAACTATTGAAGTTGCACGCAAATTAGACTAACCCTACTGGCGATGATCAATCTGAAGATTAACACAAACAGTGTAAAAGACTTTATAACGGAAAACGAAATAAAGCTTTTTGAAGCAGAGGTCGATTTACAAAGAAAAAAAATCTACGAGAAAACCGGCCCCGGGAATGACTTTTTAGGTTGGGTTGACCTGCCGGAACAGATAGAGCCTGAATTGTTCGACAGCATAGAAAAAGATGCACTGGATATCAGGAAGAAATCACAAGTTGTAGTGGTAGTGGGTATCGGGGGATCTTATCTTGGTGCAAGAGCTGTTATTGATGCTTTGAGCAGCAACTTTCATAACGCCGAACCCCAAAGGCAGGGTAATCCGCTTGTGGTTTATGCCGGTCAGAATATCGGGGAGGATTATATGCATGAGTTGCTGCACTTTCTCAATGATAAAGAATACTCCATCATTGTTATCTCCAAGTCAGGAACTACCACTGAGCCTGCCATCGCTTTTCGTTTACTGCGTAATCACATTGAAGAAAAATATGGTGAAGACCATGCCGCAGAAAGGATTTTTGCCATAACAGATGCTTCAAAAGGAGCGCTGAAAAAACTTTCCCAAACAAAAAAATATAAAACCTATGTTATTCCTGATGATGTAGGGGGGCGTTATTCTGTACTTACACCAGTTGGGCTACTACCCATTGCAGTAGCTGGGTTTGATATCAGGAAGCTGGTTGAGGGAGCACGCAACATGCAAGCGTTTCTTAAAAAGGAACAGGATCTTTTCAAAAATCCTGCATCCTTGTATGCCACGGTCCGAAATATCCTCTACCGCAAAGGGAAGACCATTGAAGTCATGGCAAATTATACGCCTAATATGATGTATTTCACCGAGTGGTGGAAACAACTTTATGGTGAAAGCGAAGGAAAACAGCACAAAGGTATTTTCCCGGCCGGTGTTAGCTTCACAACTGACTTGCACTCCATGGGGCAGTATATCCAGGATGGTGTGCGAAACATTTTTGAAACGGTAGTACGTGTAGAAAAACCCCGTCACCATGTAACAATACCTGGGGATAATGACAACCTTGATGGACTTAATTATATTGCTGGTAAGCGCCTCAGCTATGTGAATCAGATGGCTGAAGAAGGAACGATGTTGGCCCATGTGGATGGAGAGGTGCCCAATCTGGAAATTTCAATTCCCCATCTTGATGAGCAAGTAATGGGAGAACTGATATATTTCTTTGAGATGGGGTGTGCCATCAGCGGGTATATTCTGGAAATAAATCCCTTTGACCAACCTGGTGTGGAAGCTTACAAAAAAAATATGTTTGCATTGCTTGAGAAGCCAGGATTTGAAGAGCAGACCCTAAAACTTAAAGAACGCCTGAAATAGTTTTTCCCGGGTTTTCACAATTGAGCTCCACGTGTTTTCTTACTTAATTATTTTTCTTGTATGGATCAGGGCAGCTCTGGTTAGATCGCATTTGTGATGCCTTATGAGAATATCTTTTCTTCTGCTGATTGACTGTAGGTGGTTCAAAATCAGCCCATTTCTGGTATTTTCTACTTCAAAAAAAATCTAAAACACTTTCTTTTCGGTTTGTTGTAAAAACCGAACTTTTCACCTATAAAAATCAGGTGAATTCCCTGCTGCCTCATTGAGGTTCATGGTGTAAATTTGTTTTTGAAGATTGCAAAAGGAAAAAGCAGAAACAAATATCCTAAAGTAAGTGCTATGATGCTAACAGATAAAGAATTGGAATATTTAAAAGAACTGGAAAACAACAAAGAGGTTGTTTATTTATTGAATACTCGCGAATGTGAGTTGATTTCTAAACTTATCAAAAGTTACAAAGATATTCAACGGCAGTTGAATGCCCTGCAGGTCAACAAATAACCAGTTCGACCAAATTTGCAACCACTAACATAAATATATATATGACCTACAGAGAAGTTATCTTGAAATTGTTAAAAACCAGGGGTGATGTTGTTTGTGTGGAAAAGCATTTAAAGGGGGATTTCCCGGAAAATGGAAATACAGGTGAGAGCTTTAAGCAATGGTGTGAAATGCATGATTTAGAGTTTGAAAAACTGAATTCTTATGAACCTTCCAGGGTTCACCTCAAAAAGAAATTGAATGCGGAAGACAATTGATCTGTAAGATTGAAACACTGTAAAAGAATTACGTTGCTCTAGCATAAACAGCGCAACATGCCTCCCCGGTAAAAAAACCCCGCCATTTTGGTCGGGGTTTTTTGTTGATTACTGCCACATTTATTGCATAAATGCCTCTACTTCATCTATAGTTTTAGGAATAGGTTTACCCATGATTTTGCAACCTTTACCAGTTACCAAAACATCATCTTCGATTCTTATACCGCCAAAACCTTTGTATTGCTCAACCTTTTCATAGTTGATGAAATCTTTAAATTTGCCTTGTTCCCGCCACTGGTCAATAAGAGCAGGAATAAAATAACATCCGGGCTCCACAGTAAGTACAAAGCCTGGCTGGTATGCGCGGCCAAGTCGTAAAAAAGCTGTTCCAAAAATATCCGAACGTTTTACTTTTTCATCGTAGCCCACATAGTCTTCTCCCATGTCTTCCATATCATGCACATCCAGTCCCATCATGTGTCCCAGTCCGTGTGGCATAAACATGGCATGTGCTCCCTGTTTTACGGCCTCATTTATATCACCTTTCATTAGGCCCAGCTCTTTTAAACCCGATGCAATAACCTTTGATGCAAGCAGGTGGACGTTCAGGTTGGTTTCGCCTGGCTTGATGGCTTCGATGGCTTTTACCTGTGCATCCAAAACAATTTGATAAATTTCTTTTTGACGGGTGGAGAATTTGCCTCCTACCGGGGTAGTTCGTGTATGATCGGTTCCATAATGCATAGAGGTTTCGGCTCCTGCATCCATCAGCATCAAATCACCTTTTTTCATCAGGTTACCATGGTAGTGGTTGTGTAGGGTTTCGCCGCGTGTTGTCAGTATGGCCGGGAAAGAAAGTTTACCTCCCGCTGATATAGCAATCCCTTCTATCACCCCGGCTATCTCCTGTTCATATATACCCGGTTTGGCCATTTTCATAGCAGTTGTGTGCATCAGCCAGGCCGTTTCCATCCCTTTTTCAAGTTCGGCTATCTCCTGTTCCTCTTTGATGGAGCGAAGCTCTACAATGGCTTTGATGAGCTCCACCGAAGCTCTTTGTTTCTGATCTGCGGGCTTGACTCCCAGTAGTTGGTCAAGTAGTATTTTGTTCTCAGCCCGGTAGGGGGGTAAAAAATGAATTTTTCTGTTGGATGACATTGCAGAAGCCAGGGTTTCCTGTAATTTACTGTAAGGATGGTGGTGTTGTACTCCGCAGCTTTCAGCCTTTTCTGCGGTTGTTATCTGGGGCCCCATCCATATAATGTCACCAAGGCCTACATCATCACCATAGATATGCTCCGTATCATTGTCAAGGTCTATAATGGCCGCCATATCCTGGTAGTCCAGACCAAAGAAATACAGGAAGTTGCTGTCTTGTCGCCACTGGTAAGTATTAGATGGATAATTCATGGGTACATCTGTGTTACCCAAAAACAGAACCAGTCCCTCTTTAAGGTTTTCTTTCAGTTTTATACGCCTTTGTATGTATACCTCTTTTGAAAACATATGTGTGATTTTTGATGATTAATGTTGTTTTAAGTTTTATTTATAATTATTTCAAATTAGCAAATTGTTTGCAAATGCAAGACAGAAAATCTACATTTGTTTAATTCTTGTTAAGCAGTAAAAAACCATTGCTGTCTGCCCGTTCAAAGATACAAACCTAATAGGTTTTACTTACTAAAATAAATTAAATCAAATAAATTTCTGTTTCAACATTCAAATTTTATCCTATGAGCAAAAAAGGAATTCGAATGGCTTCACTCAGTCATAAGTATATTATGGCTGCAGCCGGGGTGTTTTTGATGCTTTTTCTGGTATCGCACCTGGCTACCAATTTGTTGCTGCTGGCCGGAGACGGGGGCAAAAGTTTTGATAATGCAGTAGAGTTTTTATTGACCAACCCTGCCGTCAAAATTATGGAGTATGTACTTTTTGCCGGTTTTATCATCCACATTATTATAGGACTGATCATAGAAGTGCATAACCGCAAATCCCGTCCGGTATCCTATCATGTATCTGTTAAGTCGGATACATCTGCTTTCTCTAAGTTTATGATACACTCAGGTGTTATCATTTTTATTTTCCTGCTGGTACATCTGTACCATTTCTTTTTTGTTAAACTGGGTTTGGTTGAGCCATATGGTGGTGCACAAAGTGCACATGACTTTTACCCTATGGTGGTTGAAACTTTCAAAAACCCGGTGTACTCCATAGGATATATCATATCCTTCCTGTTTCTGGGCTTTCATCTTAAGCATGCATTTCAGTCGGCATTTCAGTCTTTCGGACTGAACCATGATAAGTATATGCCAGCCATAAAGTTTGTGGGTACGGTATATGCCTTGATTATAGCATTGGGGTTTAGTATTATACCCCTTTACTTCATGCTTATTTATTAAATTTTATCAATCAGCAAATCTAAATACCTAAAGCAATGACTAAGCTCGATTCTAAAATACCAAAGGGTCCACTGGCCGATAAATGGAGCAACTATAAATCTTCACTTCGCCTGGTTAATCCTGCCAATAAAAAGAAACTTGATGTAATTGTTGTGGGTTCGGGCCTTGCAGGAGCATCTGCAGCCAGCTCACTGGGCGAATTGGGGTACAATGTTAAAGTATTCTGTTTCCAGGATTCGCCACGAAGAGCCCACTCAGTGGCTGCTCAGGGAGGGATCAATGCCGCCAAGAATTATAAAAACGACGGTGACAGTGTATACCGTTTGTTTCACGATATGATAAAAGGAGGTGATTTCCGTGCAAGAGAAGCCAATGTTTACCGCGCTGCGGAAGTGAGCAACCTGGTTATTGACCATTTTACGGCAATGGGTGTGCCTTTTGCCCGGGATTATGGTGGTGGCCTCGACACACGTTCATTTGGAGGTGTTCAGGTGTCACGTACTTTTTATGCAAAAGGGCAAACCGGACAACAATGCTTGCTGGGAACCTATTCTTCATTGAGCCGCCAGGTGGCTAAAGGTACTGTTACCATGTACTCCCGGCGAGATATGCTGGATGTGGTAATTGTTGAAGGCAAGGCAAGAGGAATTATCGTGCGCAATCTGCTCACCGGTGAAATAGAAAAATATTCGGCCCACGCTGTTGTTTTGGCTACGGGTGGTTATGGTACTGTTTTTTACCTGTCCACCCTGGCTCTTGGAAGCAACTCTTCTGCGGCATGGGCTGCCCATAAAAAAGGGGCCTTGTTTGCCAATCCTAGCTTTATACAAATACACCCTACCAGCATCCCCGTGCTTAATGATTACCAGTCAAAGCTTACCCTGATGTCTGAATCATTGAGAAATGATGGCAGGGTGTGGGTTCCGGCACAAAAAGATGAAAAACGTCACCCCAATGAAATCCCGGAGGAAGAGCGGGACTATTACCTGGAAAGGAGATACCCCGCATTTGGGAACCTGGTACCCCGTGATGTGGCCTCAAGAGCTGCCAAGGAGCGGTGCGATGCAGGCTATGGAGTGGGTGATACTGGATTGTCGGTATACCTGGACTTTAAGGATGCTATTAACAAGCATGGAAAGAAAGTTATCGAAGATAAATATGGCAACCTTTTCGAGATGTATGAAAAAATTACCGGCATCAACCCCTACAATGAGCCCATGCGGATTTATCCTGCAGGTCATTATACTATGGGTGGCTTGTGGGTCGACTATAACCTGATGACGACCATACCCGGGCTGTTTGCCATTGGTGAAAGCAACTTCTCTGATCATGGTGCCAACAGGTTGGGTGCCAGCTCGCTGATGCAGTGCTCCGGCGATGGATACTTTATTTTACCCTATACCTTGTCCGACTACCTGGCCGATGAAATAAAAACGCCACGCTTTTCTACCGATTCAGAAGAGTTTCAACAGTCAGAAAAACAGGTTGAAGAAAGAATTCAAAAAATAATGGCTGTAAACGGTACTCAAACGGTAACCTCATTCCATAAACGCCTGGGTAAGATCCTTTGGGACCATTGTGGTATGGTAAGAAATGCTGAGGGGCTGAAAAAAGGTATAGAAAAGCTGGATGCCCTGGAAGAGGAGTTCTGGAAAGAAGTGAAAGTGCCTGGTAGTGCTGATGAGTTTAACCAGGAGCTTGAAAAGGCATTAAGAGTTGCTGATTTCTTTGAAGTAGGCCGGTTGATGTGTTATGACGCCCTGGACAGGGATGAGTCATGTGGCGCCCACTTTAGGGATGAATATCAGACCGGGCAGGGTGAGGCAAAGAGAAATGATGCGGAGTATGCGCATGTTAGTGCCTGGGGATACCAGGGTCATAAACAAGAACCCCAACTTCACAAAGAACCCCTGGTGTTTGAAAATGTTGAGTTAAAAGAAAGAAGTTACAAATAATTAAACCCTGGTGTGCTATGAACCTAAAACTTAAAATATGGCGTCAGAAGAACGCTGCCCAAAAAGGTAAATTTGAAACCTATTCTCTGCAGGAGGTATCGCCTGAGATGTCTTTTTTGCAAATGCTTGATTATTTAAATGATCAACTTATTGCCAAAGGAGATGAACCTGTGCACTTCGACCATGACTGCAGGGAAGGTATATGTGGAAGCTGTGGACTGTATATCAATGGCAGACCACATGGTCCCCTCCGGAATACCACCACCTGTGAGTTGCACATGAGAGAATTTAAGGAGGGAAGCACTATTGTTATCGAACCATGGAGGAGTAAATCATTTCCTGTGATAAAAGACCTGGTGGTAGATCGCACCGCTTTTGATAAAATTATACAGGCTGGTGGCTTTGTGAATACCAATACCGGGGTTGCCCAGGATGCCAATACAACTCCCATCAATAAGATAGTTTCTGACAGAGCTTTTGATGCAGCTGTATGCGTGGGTTGTGGTGCCTGTGTGGCCGCCTGTAAAAACTCCTCAGCTATGTTGTTTGTCGCTGCCAAGGTGTCTCAAATGGCCATGCTGCCCCAGGGAAAGGTGGAAGCCGCAGACCGGGTTGAAAAAATGGTCCATGAAATGGATGAACAGGGCTTTGGCTTTTGCTCCAATACATACGGATGTGAGTTTGACTGCCCCAAGGGCATCTCTGTGGAGTTTATTGCGCAAATGAATCGTGAATTTTTCTCTGCCAGGGTTTGTAAACAAAATCATTCGTGAGGATTTTTTCTCCGCTTAAGTGGTTTTTATGGATTCAAACGATGGCCAGCTTTCGGGTTTTACATGTTTTAAACGCTTGATTGAGCAAGCGTTTACGCTGCTGGAAAGCACAAAAAGTTTTAATAAAAACCTGATGACAAGCCTGTTGAAAACGTAAAAAAGTGACTTTTTTTCACTATAAATACGTTGTTTTTCAAAATATATTCATATATTTGTTGTGTGATTCTACTATTAATTGTATGTAACCCAAAAAAAGAACATTATGGCACAAAGCAAATTGGATCCCAAGAAACTGGAAGAAGCAGCCAGCAAATTACGAGCCATTGCACATCCTATGCGTATAGCTATAATAGATATGCTGGAGAAGAAAGAGCAAATGAACGTTACAGAAATTTATGAAGCATTGAAAATCGAACAGGCGTCTGCGTCTCATCATTTGAATATACTCAAAACAAAAGGTGTATTAGATTCAAAACGCAGCGGTAAGAAAACCTTTTATTACCTAAAAGGTGACGCTGTTAGTCAGATAGCTGATTGTATCAATAAATGTCATTCATAAGTTTGTTGGCTTAGAATTACCCGGAAACATTAACGTTTCCGGGTTTTTTTGTATAATAGCACCCGGTTTTCATCTGATGTTGTTTATGCTACCACCTAAGATGTGTCCTGTTTGTCTTCAAAAAAGCTAAGTTAAAAGAAGAAAACTGTGTTAAATTTTCTAATTATTAGTCCGGATTGTAAATATGGTTTGATAAAATTTTTACCTTTACCGGGTTGATATGGAAAATGGATACAGCCACCTATATAAAACCTTTTCCATCCCAATTAAATAAGTTTTACTTCATTAATATTTTCGATTATGAAAAATAGTATCACATTTTTTGCAGTAATGATACTGGGAGTTGCTATAGCATTTTCCCAGCAAAGTGAGCAGGGTCCTAAACTCAAATGGGAACTGGACCGTTATGATTACGGAACCGTTTACCTGGATGATCTGCCAGAGACCAAGCTTGATATTAAATTCACCAACGATGGTGAAGAGCCACTGGTCTTGTCACGGGTAAGAGCCTGTTGCGGAACCCGTGTTAATAGCTGGCCACAGGAACCTATTATGCCTGGAGAAGAAGGAATCATTCAAGTGGAGTTTAGATTGGCGCCACGGGCGCATCGGATAAGCCGATCCGTTACGGTTACCTCCAATGCTGAAAGAGCCACCTCCGTTTTTCGCATCGTGGGCGAGGTGGTTGAAAGGTAATAATTTTTTAACAGTCTTAACAGGTATAAACCCTGCTGGCATTTAATCCCGGCAGGGTTTTTTTGCATTGCAAAAGGAGTATTTTGCACACAAAACAGGTCATTTTATAGGTGTTT